>JAAZBV010000154.1 GCA_012513605.1 Desulfatiglans sp.
GAGAAACATCATAGGCAGGAGCCCTGTCATGGTAAAGCTCCTTGAAACAGTGGCACAGGTCTCATCATCCGAGGCAACCGTGCTTATCACGGGAGATTCAGGTACAGGAAAGGAGATGATAGCCGGCGCCATACACTATAACAGCCCCAGAAAGGATGCCCCATTTATCAAGATAAACTGCGCAGCCATTACAGAGACCCTGCTTGAGTCGGAACTATTCGGCCATGAAAAGGGGTCATTCACAGGGGCACAGAGGCGTAAGGAGGGCAAGTTCCGTCTTGCGCACGGGGGTAGCATCTTCCTTGATGAGATAGGTGAGATGCCCATGTCCATGCAGGTCAAGCTCCTAAGGGTGCTTCAGGAAAGGGAGATAACAAGGGTAGGTGGTGAAGAGGTTTTAAAGGTGGATGTGCGAATAATAGCCGCCTCCAACAGAAACCTGCTAAAGGATATAGAGGATAACAGGTTCAGAGAAGACCTCTATTACAGGCTAAATGTGGTGGAGCTAAGGATGCCTCCATTAAGGGAGAGAAAGGAGGATATCCCGCTCCTTGCCCAGCATTACCTTGAACTCTTCTCTGAAAAAAATCATAAGCAGGCAAAGGGGTTTACCCCAAAGGCAATGGATACGCTCCTCAAGTATGAGTGGCCCGGAAACATCAGGGAGCTCATGAATGTAATAGAGCGGTGCGTGGTGCTTTCCACTGCCGATTATATTGACCAGAACGATCTGCCGTTTGGCACTGAAGAGGATGATGAGGATCAGCCCTTATTCTCCCCTTCCATGATCACTGGAGATGTCCCACTTGAAGAGGTGGAAAAGGCAACCATCCTGAACACCCTTGAGACCACCAGCGGAAACAAGAGCGAGGCCGCAAGAAGGCTTGGTATTACAAGAAAGACACTCCATAAAAAGCTTAAAAAGTATGGTGTGATGGATTAAAAAATTATTACCTGAACTTTGCATGAGATATCAATTTATCCCTCCTTTCGTCTCTCTATTTTAATTAAAGTTATTTAATAGTTGTGTCGAATTACTGATATCCGGCAAAAAGGCCAGAGATATCTGTATAAGCAATAAAAATATTGCGCTGAAGCAATGTAAAAGGGTTCAATATTGTGTTTCAAGGTCTTTTTCTGGAAATATTTTTTTAAGAATTGTTTTAAGGCCATGAACAGAATATTAAATAAAGCCCGGACCAGTATTTTATCCATTTCATACGGGCAGACAGACAAATTAACTACTTCCTCTCTATTCTATCTG
Source organism: Desulfatiglans sp. (assembly GCA_012513605.1). Lineage (NCBI taxonomy): Bacteria > Pseudomonadati > Thermodesulfobacteriota > Desulfobacteria > Desulfatiglandales > Desulfatiglandaceae > Desulfatiglans > Desulfatiglans sp. Next base: position 1,265 of record JAAZBV010000154.1, read on the forward strand.
ACACTGTTTATCTTCATTCTTCAATTGTTTTTATCCAGTTCAGCGCGAGGTGTTCCTCCGCAATATGATATTACAGAACTTACCATTGAAGAGCTCATGTCAATAGAGATGAAAACCACCATATCACGCAAGGCCCAGGCAGTTAATGAGGTGGCTGCCGCTGTATTTGTGATAACACAGGAGGATATCAGGAGGTCAGGCGCAATGAGTATACCTGAGGCCCTGCGTATGGTGCCGGGCATTGAGGTCTCAAGGATTGACGCAAACAGGTGGACTATCGCTTCAAGGGGTTTCAACAATTATTATTCAAACAAGCTCCTTGTACTTATGGACGGGAGGACCGTCTACACATCTCTCTTCTCAGGGGTCTACTGGGAGGTACAGGACACTGTACTAAGCGACATTGAACGCATCGAGGTTATAAGGGGGCCGGGCGGTACCCTGTGGGGTGCAAATGCGGTTAATGGAGTCATAAACATTGTCACAAAAAAGGTAAAAGATACACAGGGCGGCCATCTCGATATCATCGCAGGGACTGAGGAGAGGGCAATAGGTTCACTTCGTTATGGCGGTAAGGCAGGCGAAAAGGCATGGTACAGGGTATACGCAAAATTTCTTAAAAGGGATAGCTCAGCCGCATTTTCAGGAGGTGAAAGGCCTGACACCATGGAGATTTCGCGGGCAGGCGGAAAAATGGAGCTGGAGTTGGGAGGTCAAGACAGCCTTTTTATCCAGGGTGATTATTACGACGGTGAATCGGGGGCCAGAAATATCAGGACGCTGCCATATGATCCATACTTTGAGAAGATAAACAGTGTAGAGGACAAATCAGGCTGGAACATCCAGGCAAGATGGGATCATGCCTATTCCAGGAATTCTGATTTCAATCTTCAATTGTATTACCATATGAACGAACGTGATAACCCCGGTCTTTTTGAAAAGGAGGCTGTTTATGACATGGATTTTCAACACAGGTTCAGGCTGGGAAATCTTCAGGAGATACTGTGGGGAACCGGGTACAGGCATGTAAACAACAAGACAAGGGGCTCATTTGATATATCATTTGTCCCTCATGAGCGGACAGACCATCTTTACAGTTTTTTTATCCAGGATGAGGTCACGATCTTTCCTGAAAAACTTACAGCCACCATCGGGACAAAGATAGAAAAGAACAACTATACAGGCAAAGAGCTACAGCCAAGCCTCAGGCTCATGTGGACACCTGATAGATTAAACAGCGTGTGGGGAGCCATATCAAGGGCCGTAAGGACACCATCAAGATTTGAGCATGATGTCAGGACAAATTATTTGTTTTCCATGGAGGGCTATGATCCCTTCTATTTTGCAATAATCGGGAACAGGGAGGCGGAATCGGAAGAGCTATGGGCCTATGAGGCGGGGTACAGGTTTAAACCCCATGATTCATTTTCAATAGACCTTGCCCTGTTCTTAAACAGGTATGACAGGCTTATCACATATGAGTTTGGTACACCATTTTTTGAAGGAGAGCCTCTATATCTGGTCATTACCGAGTCAGCGGCAAACAACATGAAGGGTAACACCTATGGCGGGGAATTATCAATTGACTATAGCCCGCTCAGCTATCTGCGGTTTCAGGGGGCATACTCATATCTCAGGTTTGATCTGAATGATCCTGTAACGCAGGGTTACTATTCCCGGTTTTATGAAGGTGCAAGCCCTTCCCACCGGTTTTCTGTAAGGTCATCAATAGAGCTTCCATATAACCTTGAACTGGACCTCTGGTTCAAATACCGCGACAATCTTTCATCCCATTTGCTCCCATCCATTTTCAATATGGATGCAAGGATAGGATACAGGCTGGGAAAGGATATGGATATATCTATAACAAGTCAGAACCTGTTTGATTCAAAGCAGCCTGAGACAGTAGTAAATGATTCTATCTATATAGCATCCCAGATAGAAAGGGGTTACTACCTTAGATTTACATGGAATTTTTAACAGCTATTACCGGGCTAAATGATTAGGAAAATGCAAAATGCCTTTTTAAATATAAAACTGAATAGAGCAAGACTCCTGCTTTTCTTTAGCATTATTCTGCTCCTGCTCTGTCCTTGTTTTACCTTGGCCGCACAACCTGCTGTAGAAAGCGAATACAGGCTCAAGGCGGCATTTCTATACAACTTTGCAAAGTATGTAACATGGCCGGATACAGAAAAAAATGGAGAGAAATTTATAATAGGCATCCTTGGTGAAAACCCCTTCGGGGCAGAGCTTGATATCATTCAGGGTAAGATGATCAATGATGCAAGTATAGAGATCAGGCAGTATGAATCAATTGAAGAGGCAAGGGATTGCAGTATCCTTTTTATAGGCCCTTCAGAAAGAGAAAATATTTCTGATATCACTAATGAACTGAAAAGGCACAGGATACTCACAGTCAGTGACACAAAAGGATATGCCCATATGGGTGTGATGATAAATCTATACGAGGATGATAACAGGCTGAGGTTCGAGATAAATAACAGGGCTGCAGAATCGGCCGGCCTCAAAATCAGTTCACACCTGTTGAGGCTTGGAAAGATCATTGAACCGGAAAGCAAGGATTTACATAATGAAAAGATTCAGTGATCTCTCATTAAAGAAAAAGCTTATTTCCATAACCGCCTTTACCGCACTTGCGGCAATACTGCTTGTGCTGATCACAAACCTGCTCTTCGCCTATATCGGGTTTAAGCAGAACAATAGAAATAGTCTTGTATCACTTGCACGTATCACGGGTACAAATTGCGGTGCAGCTGTAATCTTCGGTGATAATGATGCAGCAGAAAAAACACTTGAAGGATTAAGGACAGAAACCCATATAGAATCAGCAAGGGTATATCTCCCGGATGGGACTGTTTTTGCTGAATTCCTTAGGCATTCAGATAAAAACAGAAAAAAGGTGAATATAAATTGGTATAAGATAGGAGATGAAACAAAAGAAAAATCCTCTATCGACCTCATTGATGACCGGTTTATCTATTCAGGGGGAATGGCGATAATCCTGCATCCTGTTACAATGGATGATAGACAGGTAGGCATAATTGAGATTACATCAAATCAGCGTGAACTCAATGAGGCCATGGCTGCTATCTTTTTTGTCAACCTGTTCGTGCTGGTGATTGCCTCTATGCTTGCAGTTTTTATCTCGACAAAGGCGCAGAAGAGCATCTCAGGGCCTGTGAATATGCTTGCAGACACTATGGCGAATGTCTCCCGTGACAAGGATTATTCCGTGAGGGTAATAAAACAGAGCAGGGATGAGCTTGGCACGCTGTGTGAGATGTTTAATGAAATGCTTAGCGAGATACAGGAAAGGGATGACAGGCTCAGGTTTATTCAGTATTCAGTGGATCACATGCAGGATGCCATATTCTGGGCCGATTCAGATGCCTGTATTGTCAGCGCAAACCAAAAGGCATGCGACCTGATGGGGTATACAAAAGAGGAGATCCTTTCCATGACCCTGTATGACTTCTATCTGAAATTAACACCTGAAACATGGAAGGAAATGTGGGAGTTTATACTGAAGGAGAAAAATATATCTGCCGAGATTGAGACTTATAAAAAGGATGGGACAAGCTTTCCATCAGAAGTTTTTGTGAGCAACATAGAATTCAATGGGAAGCTCTACAACTGTTCATTTATCAGGGATATTACCGATAAGCAGAGGCTCAAGGCCCAGCTTGAACAGGCACAGAAGCTGGAGGCAATAGGCACACTGGCCGGCGGGGTGGCCCATGACCTTAATAATATTTTAGGTGGGCTTGTAGGTTATCCTGATCTCCTTCTCATGGACATCCCGGAAGGAAGCCCACTGATAAAACCCCTACAGACCATAAAAAAATCGGGTGAAAAGGCGGCCGCAATAGTGCAGGACATGCTAGCCCTTGCCAGGCGCAATGTTGATATCCAGAAGGTGGTAAGCCCTAATGATGTGATAAGTGATTATCTAAAAAGCCCTGAACACACTAAAATCATGGAATTCCACCCCGGCATCACCATTACTGTAAATCTTGACAAAAACCTGCCCAATATAACAGGGTCTAATGTCCATCTCTCAAAGGCAATAATGAATCTTGTCTCGAATGCTGCTGAGGCCCTGACAGATGAAGACAGGGAGATCATTATCTCCACCCACTTCTGTTACCTTGACGCAGATTATCATGGTTTTCAGACAGTCACCAGGGGCGGTTATTCAATTGTTTCTGTGGAAGACAGGGGTACAGGTATCTCAAAGGATGACCAGAAAATGATCTTCGAACCATTCTATACAAAAAAGATCATGGGTAGAAGCGGTACAGGGCTGGGCATGACCGTGGTATCCGGTGTGGTGAAGGATCACAGGGGTTTTATTGATATTGAGAGCACAAAGGGCAAAGGCACCCGTTTTGACCTCTATTTTCCTTCAACAGATGAAAAGGTAATAGAGGAGAGCAGGGAGATATCTCTTGAAACATGCAGGGGTAATGAAACGATACTTGTGGTTGATGATGTAGAGGAACAGCGGGAGCTTGCCCTATTTGCCCTTAAAAAGCTGGGCTATAATGTGGTTACAGTAATATCCGGAGAAGAGGCGATAAATTACCTCAAGACAAAAAAGGCTGACCTTATTATCCTTGATATGATTATGGAGCCGGGCATGGACGGGCTTGAGACCTACAGAAAGGTGCTTGAGATCAACCCCGGCCAGAAGGCCGTAATCTCAAGCGGTTTTGCTGAAAATATCCGTGTAAAAGAGGCATTGAAACTGGGTGCAGGCGCCTATGTGAAAAAGCCATATACAGCCATTAACCTTGGCACCGCAGTGCGGAAGGAGCTGGACAGGCGGATTGAAAAAATCAATTAATTGATAGATATCTGAAACTGTGGTAGCATTCTCCACTAATTAATCAACCAATTCATTCGGAGTAATTATATGGACAAAGAACTGTTATTTATAACTGTGATTGGCGCTGATAAAAAGGGGATTGTAGCCAAGGTCTCAAATCTACTGTACACATGCGATATCAATATAGAGGATATTAACCAGAGGATCATGGGGACATATTTTGTTATGACCATGCTTGTTGATATGAAGGAATCAAACTTAAGCCTTGAAAAGGTGAGGGAAGAGCTTGAAAAGATAGGTATGGAACTTAAACTCAAGATCCAGATACAGCATGAAAACATCTTCAAGATGATGCACAGGATATAAAAAAATGACAATATCTGTTGAAGAGGTATTTGAAACCGCAAGCATGATCCTGTATCAGAACCTTGATATCAGGACAACCACCATGGGGATAAACCTTAAAGACTGCATAGATAATGACTTTGAGCGGTTTACGAACAAGGTATACGATAAGATCAGCGCCAATGCTGCAAGGCTTGTCAAAGAGGCAAAGGCAATGGAATTAAAGTATGGCATCCCCATTGTCAACAAGAGGATATCCATAACACCTGTAAGCCTCATAATGGAGACCCACTGCGAAAAGGCAAAATTTGTCCAGATGGCAAAAGCCATGGACAGAGCGGTTGAGGATGCAGGCATAGATTTCATAGGGGGTTTTGGGGCCATTGTACACAAGGGGCTCACGCCATCTGACATGATGCTGATAGAAGCGCTCCCTGATGTATTTTCCGAGACAAATAGGGTCTGCTCCTTCCTGAATGTGGGCACAAACACAGCAGGACTTAATCTTGATGCCATAAACCTTATAGGCCCTATGCTTAAAAAAACAGCCGGTATGACAAAGGATGCGATCGGGTGCGCCAAGTTTGTCGTATTTGCCAATGCACCAGAGGATAACCCCTTTATGGCAGGTGCCTTTCACGGTATAGGGGAGGCTGACATGACCCTTAATATTGGTATCAGCGGCCCTGGCGTTGTCCACAGTGTTGTGGAAAAAAATCGTGACTGCAACCTGACCCAGCTTTCCGAGATTATAAAGCGCACTGTCTTCAAGATAACCAGGGGTGGTGAACTTATTGGCAGGGAGCTGGCCAAAAACCTTGATATACCCTTTGGTATTGTTGATATCTCCCTTGCCCCCACCACCGCTACTGGTGACTCTGTTGCAAATATTATTGAAGCATTCGGGATTGAATCGGTCGGTGCCCATGGTTCTACACTCGCTGTAGCGCTCCTTATGGATGCTGTAAAAAAGGGCGGCGCAATGGCAAGCGGCAATGTGGGTGGCTTGAGCGGCACATTCATACCAATAAGCGAAGACACAGGGATGATAAATGCGGTCAAGAATGGTTTTTTAAGCCTTGATAAACTGGAGGCACTCACATCTGTCTGTTCTGTAGGGCTTGATATGTTTGCTATACCGGGGGATACACCTGAAAGCACCATTAATGCCATTATTGCAGATGAACTTGCCATAGGGATTATCAACAACAAGACAACCGCGGTGCGCGTTATTCCGGTTCCCGGTATGAAAGAGGGTGAATCAGTAGATTTTGGGGGGCTTCTGGGTGAGGCGCCTATCATGAGGGTAAACAAAGGCTCATCCTCGGATTTTATGAAGAGGGGCGGGCGGATGCCAGCGCCTGTAACAAGCATGAGAAATTAAAATCTATGCCAGAGACAGAAGCGCTTAAGAAAAGAATTAAGGCCCTTGAAGAGGAGCTGAAAAGGGCAGAGGATAAGCTTGAACGATCCAGAAGGATGGGGCATCTGGGCAGCTATGCAGGAAGTGTTGCCCATGATCTGAATAACCTCCTTGCAGGTATTTTTACCTATCCTGAGCTTATCCTGATGGAGCTCCCCGAAAAGAACTCCTCAAGAAAATATCTCTATGCAATAAAGCAGGCAGGGGAAAAGGCAGCGAATATTGTTCAGGATCTCATGATGCTCTCACAGGACCCTGCCGCCTCCACCCATTCCCTGAATCTCAATGATATTATTTCTGACCTCAAGAAAAGCCCTGATTTTAAGGAGTTTAAGCGCTGTCACCCTGATGTAAAGGTTGTATTTGATCTTGAGATGCCCCTTGATAATATAAAGGGTATTCCAAAGCTGATAACAAGATCCCTTATTAACATATTTTATAATGCGGCTGAATCTATAAACGGACAGGGTAGAATAACTGTGTCCACCGCAAACATGAGCATTAAAACCCCTGAAAGGGGTTATAAGCATATGATTGAAAAGGGAGATTATGTTACTGTCACCATCCAGGATACAGGTAATGGCATGACCGAAAAGGATATCTCAAGTCTTTTTGAACCTTTTTATACCAAAAAGGTGATGGGAAGAGACGGGTCAGGGCTCAGCATGCCTGTTGTATGGGAAACCATCAGTCAGGTCAATGGCTACATCAATATAATCAGCGCTTTAGATAGAGGGACAACCTTTATCCTTTACTTCCCTGTAACCGTTGATGGCAGCAAAAAATGGGCGCCTCCGGATGAGATTGTTAACTGCAGGGGAAACGGGGAATCCATGCTTATAGTGGATGATATGCCTGAGCAGAGAGAACTTGCATGCACTATACTCAAAAAGCTTGGCTATTCTGTCTCTTCTGTGCCCTGCGGAGAAGATGCAGTGGCCTATCTCAGGGCCAAAAAGGCAGACATGGTCATCCTTGACATGATTATGGACCCGGGCATAGACGGCCTTGAGACCTTTAAAAGGATCTCCGAATTCAAACCGGATCAGAGGTTTGTTATTGTAAGCGGTTATGCTGAGACAGAAAGGCTTAAGGAGATACAGAGACTGGGCTGCCGCTTCTGTATTAAAAAACCCTATTCGATCGCTGAAATCGGTGAGGCTGTCAAAAAGGGGCTTAGAGCCTAGGTGTACCCTTTATTTGCGGGTTGCAACAGTTAAGTAATATTTCCTTTAGTATCTAGCATGTTATGCCGATTGGCGCATATATCCGTTTTATCTGATGTTAAAAAAAGGAACAATTGATATGAGTAATAATCCTGAAAAACAAAATAATCCTGAAAACCCTCTCCTTCCTGAATTTGATCACGGCAGGTTCAGAGATTTCATTGCCGGAAAAGAAGAGTGGCTCATGAAACAGATCCTTTTTTATGCAAAGAGGCATGACTACTCAAGACACACATCTACACTCATGGAAGCCTGGCGTTTATCCATTTCAGGGATATCATACACCCTCATCTCATCCTGTTCGCATGACCTTGAACTTACACCTGATGAAGATTATACAAAAGACCCAGCCGCTGCCTTTGGCATACTTGAAGCAAAGCGTCACAGGGAGCGGGGCGTCAGCCTCTCCATGTTTCTGGGGCTTTTAAAATACTACAGGCAGTCTTACATGGACCTGATAGAACAGGAGATCAAACCGGGCCCATACAGAGACAAATGCAGGATTAAGACAGAGAGATTTTTTGACCGGATGGAGCTTGGTTTCTGTACAGAGTGGTGTTCTGAGACTGAAAATTCAAAATTAAAGGAACTTCAAGCCAAAAACAGAGAGATCCTTAATGAAAAAAACAGGTACCTTACCATCTTTGAGACCATACATGCCCCTGTTGTACTGATAAATGAGGAGAACAGGGTGGAAAATTATAACCAGGCATGGAATGAGCTGTTTGAGGAGTCATCCATACCGGGCTCCATTTACTATAACAGGGATATACAACCTGGAAAGAAGGTGCCCGGGTTCCTGGATGAAATTCTGCCTGTAATACAGAATGATATCCATGATTATACCCTTGAAAAAACACTGGTTACCAAAAACGGGGTGAGATTTTTCCTGATACGCATAAAAAGGATGCTTGATTTTAGTGATAAATACCGTGGCATGGTGATCATGCTTAATGATATTACCGATATTAAAATGGCTGAAAAAGACAAGGTACGCAAGGAAAAACTGGAGGGTGTGCTGGAGATGGCGGGCGCTGTATGTCATGAAATAAATCAGCCACTTCAGGTGATTATGGGGCAGTCAGAGATAATAAAACTTGGAGCAGACAAGGATAACCCCATTATTAAAAATCTTGATATAATAACAACCCAGATAGAAAAGATGGGCGAGATAACCAAAAAGCTCATGAACATAACAAAATATGAGACAAAGGCATATCTTACAAAGACAATAATAGATATTGAAAAGGCATCACCTGAAAAGGGCAGGGATTCTACAGAAAATATTGATTAAGTTACTCTTACGTTTCAACCAGATTGGAACGAAGGTACAACATTTACAATATCTCTCCCTGTAAAAACAGGAGATGATCTACAAGTATAGTGAGGGGTACATGTCCATACTGATAGTAGATGACTCACCGGTTACTAGAGAGCTTCTTTCAAATACCCTTAAAAAATGGGGACAAACAGTCCTGACTGCTAATGACGGGCTTGATGGGCTTGAAAAATATAAGAATAACGATATCAGTATTGTCATTACAGACTGGATAATGCCAGGGATGGACGGACTTGCCCTGTGTGAAGAGATCCGGAAATTTATTAAAAACAAATATACATACATAATAATAATTACCGCAAAGGACCAGAGTTCAGATATTAAAGAGGCGTTTAATAAGGGGGCGGATGACTATATTACAAAGCCTATAGATATGGAAAGGTTGAGGGTAAGTATAAAAACAGCCCGTCGGATCATATCCCTTTCAGAAAACCTGAACCATGAAATTGATAAAAACAGGATTCTTCTTGAAAACATGAAGGAGGGATTGTTAATGGTAAACGAGGGAGGCACGCTGACTTTCGTAAATGAAAGTCTTTGTAAGATGATCGGGTACACCAGGGAAGAGCTTATAGGTAAAAACATCAACTCCATTCATGAAAAAGAGGACGAGGAAGTGATAGCGCGCAAGGTGAATCGGAGAAGAGAGGGGTTAGGTGATTCATACGAACTGAATTATATAACTAAAGAAGGCAGTCTTATACCTACTCTTGTGTCGGCAAAACCTGTCTTAAACTCATCTGGTATGCATGATGGGGCGGTTGTCGTTATTACAGATATCTCGAAAATAAAGCAGGCAGAGCAGGAAAGAAAATTGATTGAGGCCCAGCTCCGTCAGTCTGATAAAATGGCCTCTATAGGTCAGCTTGCAGCAGGCGTGGCCCATGAGATAAATAACCCTACAGGTTTTGTAAGCAGCAACCTGAATACCCTATCCGCCTACATAAAAGACTACAATATAATTATTGACCGGTATCAGGCCCTTGCCACACAGATGGAAAACAGCGGGAGATCGGCTGATTATGCCGATTTTCTTCAAGAGATCAAAGAGCAGGAGGCGAATATGGATATCGGTTTTTTAAAAGAGGATATCTCACAACTGATACATGAGAGCCTTGAGGGTACAGAGAGGATCAAAAAGATTGTGCAGGATCTGAAGGATTTTGCGCATCCCGGAGAAGACAAGCCCAGGTTCACAGACATAAACAGGTGTCTTGATTCAACCCTTAATATTGTATGGAATGAGATCAAATACAAGGCACAGGTAAACAAGGAGTATGGGGAATTGCCGGAAATACTCTGTCATCCCCAGCAGCTTAATCAGGTATTTGCCAATATCATGGTAAATGCAGCACAGGCCATTACTGGGCATGGTGAAATCGGGATAAGGACAAGTCTGTCAGATGAAAATATTGTGATAAAAATAAGTGATACAGGCTCAGGCATAGCCAGGGAGCATCTTTCAAAAATATTTGATCCATTTTTTACCACCAAGGATGTTGGAAAAGGCACAGGCCTGGGGCTTAATGTGGCATACAATATTATAAAAAAACATAATGGAAAAATAAGTGTTGAAAGTGAAAAGGGCTGTGGTACAACATTTACTATACTCGTTCCTGTAAATAATACCGATGAGTAACTTTGTTCAGGTATTTGATTTAAATCCATAGTATACTTTCTGCATAAATGAGGTGGCATGATGGAACTCAAATATAAACATACAATCATGGTTGTTGATGATGATGTATTGATTACCAAATCATTAAACAGGTTACTCCGTAAAGAGGGATTTAACGTAATCGAGGCAAACAGCGGGGCAGATGCCCTTGAGACCTTGGGCAAACTTGAAAAACCAGTGTCAGGGATTATCTCTGATCAGCGAATGCCAAATATGTCAGGCTCGCAGTTGATGCAGAAGGTGAAAAAGATTGCACCTGATTCATTCAGAATACTTTTAACAGGTTACTCTGATATTAATGCCATTATTGATGCCCTGAATATGGGCGAAATACATAGATATATTACAAAGCCATGGAATGATGCAGAGTTTGTAGGCCAGGTGCGTGAAACACTGTATCAGTTTGAGCTTAAGCTGGAAAATAAGCGGCTTAACAATCTGGTAAAAAAGCAAAATCTGGAACTGAAGGAGATAAACAAATCCCTGGAACAAAAGGTTGAAGAGAGGACCAGGGAAATTCAGGCAAAGAACCAGGAGCTTGAACAGGGCCTTTATAACACTGTAAGGGCATTTGCATCACTGGTGGATAACAGCTCGCCGGCTATGGAAGGGCATGGAAGACGTGTCAGTCTTATGTCAAAACAGCTTGCCCAGGCATTGAAACTCTCTGAAATAGAGATCATGAATGTTGAAATTGCAGCGCTGCTGCATGACATCGGTAAAATTGGCCTTCCTGAAAGACTATTCCTTATTGACAGTCAAAAAATGACTGACCAGGAAAAAGCCATTTATAACAAACATCCTGAAGAGGGTCAGGGTGTGGTAAAGTTTATAAGCAAGCTTGATCATGTAGGATTACTAATCAGATCACATCATGAGAGATATGATGGCAGGGGTTTCCCGGATAAACTCAGCGGGGAGCTCATTCCCATTGAATCCCAGATTATATCTGTGGCAGACAGATATGACAAGATCGTTCACCTTGGCATAGACAAAGAAAGGTGCATAAAGGATTACTTGAGGGAGCGTAATATTACACAGGATCATTTTGCTCCTGAAACACTTATTAAGGCAGCAGCATCTTTTTCTATTAAAAAAAATGCATTTATCGAATTTGCCCCTGATGTTGTTAAGGTGTTTCTTGATTATATAGAAAAACAGGGGGTGAGTGATGAGGATGAAAAGGAGATACCAATTGAAAAAATTACCCAGGGGATGATACTTTCAAGATCACTTTATGCGGTAAATGGCAGGTTTCTTCTCCCATATAATACAAGACTGACACAAGAGCTGGTTAATAGACTCAAGGCCATACAAGCTCAAAGCCCTGTAATAGGAAACCTCTTTGTCAAAAAATGAAAAGGTAAAAATTTAATGGACGACAATGTAATAAAATACCGGTTTTATTATCAAGGAGAGTAACCCGGTGGAGAATGAAAAAACAATATTGATCGTTGATGATGAAGAGCATGTGTTAAGCAGCCTTAAACGGTTGCTTCACAGGGATGGCTACAGGATTTTAACTGCCCTGAGCGCTGAAGAGGGCTATAAATTACTGAGTGAAAACGACGTGCAGCTTGTCATATCAGATCAGAGGATGCCAGGCGAGAGCGGAACCGAATTTTTAGGTAAAATCAGGGTGGATTTCCCTGATATAATCAGAACGATCATTTCAGGTTATACCGGTGTAGATTCCATAACCGAGTCTATCAATAAGGGGCATATCTATAAATTTTTTTATAAACCCTGGGATGAAAATAACCTGAGGCTGGAGATAAAGCAGTGTCTTGAACAGTATGAATTGATGAGGAAAAACCGGGAACTGAATGACCTTATAGTAAAAAAGAATGAAGAGCTGGAAATAATAAATGATGAACTGGTAAGTATAAACACAAACCTGGAATCAATAGTTCAGGAAAGGACAAAAGACCTTGAGATACAGAATAAGGCGCTTGAATTATTCCGTGCTATTATTGAAGATATGCCTCTCCCGGTAATTGGCATCAGCTCAGACGGCATGATAGTGATGAGAAACAAAAAGGCACTGGAAATAACATATGGTAATGAAGGATTTGAGGTTGGAAATTACATCTCTGATTGTTTCCCCAATGATTTAAATGCACACCTTGAAAGTGCAATCAAAGATGGCAAATTGGAGGTAATGGATGTTTGCCCTGTCATGGGCACAAATTATAAAATATTTATTGCCCCGCTCCTTGGTCAGTTCAAGGGAAAGGGGGTTACGCTGATATTTGTATGAAGCGCTTTATTTTATCAGTGTCTTAACCTGTTTATTTCCATGTAAGGTGAAAGCGCTCTGTTAACCTTGCTTACTACAATATCTTTCTCCACATGGAATGCTATAGACTGTCTTGTATCCCTTGATGATGACCCTGCCTGCACCCTGTACTCACCTGACTCTGCCACCCATGATGAGGCATCAGTATCAAAACTTACTAAACTCTTTGCGTCAAGGGTGAATGTGACTGTCTCTATCTCTCCCGGTTTTAAGAGCCCTGTTTTTGTGAATGCCTTTAGCTCTTTTGCCGGTTTTTTGATTTTTATTGAAGGCGCTGATACATACAACTGAACCACCTCGCGGCCAGGTAAATCCCCAGTATTTTTTATATCAAGTGAGACATTTACAGAGCCATTGAAATTGGTTTCATCAAGTTTCATATTGCTGTATTCAAATGAGGTATAGGAGAGTCCATACCCGAACTCATATGCAACAGGCACATTAAAGGTGTCATAATATCTGTATCCCACATATATATCCTCTTCATACACAGATATTGCAGGTTTTTTACGCATGAACAGGGGCAGGGCCTCATTTGCCTTATTCTCTTCATCGGTCATGGGGAGTTCTATCCTCGGAAAGGTTTTAGCTGAAGGCACATCATCATATTTCACTGGGAATGTGGATGCGAGTTTTCCTGACGGGTTTACCTTGCCGCTTAAGATATCTGCTATCGCATTTCCTGTCTCCTGGCCCGGCTGCCATGCAAGGAGTATTGCGTCAGGGTAATCCCTCCATGAAGTTACCTCTATTACACCACCGATATTCAGGATGACCGCTGTCTTTTTTTTCCTTAACCTGAATTCTGTGCTGACATTCTTTATGAGCGCCATTTCATCCTCTGTCAGATAAAAATCCCCTGGGTCAGCCTTTCTATCTCCACCCTCACCTGATATGCGCCCTATAGTGACAAGGGCAATATCCATACTGTCTGCCAGTCGTTTTATCTCATCTGTATCCATCTTCATCTCAGGGACTCGCGGCTTTCCCATGAATACGTTTACTGGTTTCTCCTGTTTTTCTTCCGCATCTTTTATGTAATTGAGGTATACATCCATTATACCGGCATCGATAGAGTACCCCGCATTCTTGAGCCCATCAATAAGGGAAATACTGTAACCCTCATTCACGTCACCGCTCCCTGTGCCGCTTGTGATTATTTTATAAGATGAGTTACCGAATACCGCCACATTCTTTATTCCCTTGGCAAAAGGTAGAGCTTTTTCATTGTTCTTTAAAAGGATCATGCCGTCAGCAGCAGCCCGTCTTGCTGTTAACGCATTCGTGGTAAGGTCAGGTTTGTCTGTATATTTATAGCCATTGAATCTCGGGGTATTAACTATAATATTGAGTATCCTCTCCACATTCTGATCCAGTATCTTTTCATCAAGCCTGCCCTCCTTAACCGCCTTTTCTATCTCCTTTGACTGATCCCTGTTTCCTGGCATTATAAGGTCATTACCTGCCATCATCTGTGCAACAACATCAGAGCCCCCGCCCCAGTCTGTCATTACATAACCCTTAAAACCCCACTCTTCACGCAGTATATTTGTCAGAAGATCATTGCTTTCAGAGGTGTAGACTCCATTTATTTTATTATATGAAGACATGACCGTCCAGGGTTCTGACTCCTGAACCGCTATCCTGAACCCTTCAAGGTAAAGCTCCCTCAACGCCCTTTCACTCACGATGGCATCAACACTCTGCCGGTTTGTCTCCTGGTTGTTTGCGGCAAAGTGTTTTATTGATGTGCCAACACCCTTTGACTGGATGCCCTTCACCATTGCAGCAGCCATCTTCCCTGTAACCAGAGGGTCTTCTGAATAATACTCAAAGTTACGGCCGCACAGGGGGTTTCTATGCAGGTTCATACCAGGGCCAAGTATGGCATCAACACCATATTCAAGCACCTCGTTACCCATTGCACCCCCAACCTCTGTAACAACCCCTGTATCCCATGTGGATGCAAGGAGTGTCGCAATTGGAAATGCAGTGCAATAGAACTTCCGTGTTTCTCCATCCCTGTCAGGATTTAACCTTAAACCGGCAGGCCCGTCTGCAACAACCATTGTTGGTATGCCTAAATCAGGTATCTCGACTGTCCTGCCTGCTGCGCCCGGCGCAATCTTTTTTATTTTCGCAACCATTGCATCATATTCAGTGTCAGGCTCTTTGCTTTTTCCGGTAACAACGCCAAACGGGTTTTCGCCCTCCGGCAGGTTTTCAAGCATGGAAAGAGGAATATCCATACCTGTACCTGTTACAAGCATGGCCTTTTCATGAAGGGTCATGGCCTTGATTATCCCGGTAATATTGTTTTTATTTAGTTTTGATCTCTCTGCCGGTCTATTGTCACATGAGCAGGTTAAAAGAAAAATGACAGATAAAAATGACATTATGAATATCCTCCTCATATCAATATGCATCTCCCCTCTCTTTTTAAAAGATTTTGAATCTTCAAATCTACCGCTTTAAACATAGATTTTTCACCACGGAGGACACAGAGGGCACGGAGTGAAAACTGCAATTAACGTAAAAAATAAGTCCTCATGCCCACCCAACAATAAATGCGGGATAACCTCCGAAGGACATCCAGAAAATCTTTGTAAAACCAATGGATTCGCATTTTCGCAGACTTACAGTAAAATATCAAATTAAATAAATCATGGGCTTTAGTTACTCCGTGTCCTCCGTGCTCTTGGTGTAAACATTATTGTATTTATGCCAACATGTACTCAGGTTAAATATGATAATAAAATTACAGATATTGCAGACATAAAAAAGGCCGAAACAGGTTTCGGCCTTTTTTATTACCGCCCTTTATGGCGGATTAATTTTAAAATTGAGCCAGAAAGATCTCAATTAACCCCTGAACTTCTGAGCCTTTGCAAGCAGTTCCATGTCTGAGGCTACATCACCCAGGCAGGTCGCGATTATGCCGTCTACATAACCTTCCATATCGGCGATAAATTTTTCAGCAGTATCCATGGTTGCGCTGGCTGGCCAGCCGATCCTCTGCAAAACCTTCTGGTTTTTCTCTGTACCCACTATAAAATATGGATAAAAGGATTTGCCCATGCGTTTGCATTCTGTGCCTATCTCTTTCAGTTTTGGCAGGGTTGACTCTTCTAATCTCAGGAAGAAACCGAAATCCCATTCATTCTTCATACGCTCGATAGCGGCCTCAGCAGGTACACGTGCGGTCAAAAGACAACCAATCTTTGTCTTGCTTATCTTTACTGATTTGCGGAGAAAATTCCTTACCTCTTCAGCAGGGCCGGTAGAGCGCCTGTATGCAAGGATTTCATCCGGGTCAGAAATAGTCTGGCAGGAGCCGTCTTCACGTGTCCTGATCAGTGTGCCATACTTCGGCGGATCGCCCGGGTCAGGAAGAATGCCGTCAACGCCCATTGCCTCGGCGGCAAGAGCAGCCGCGCCCAATTCAACAGGACCCTTATAGTTGGTAATCATCATAGGTATGGTTACCTTGTCAGGGTATATCTGTTTCAAAACGCATGCCACGGAAATACCGCCTGGCGCTGGGGCGCCACCGGCGCTGTCTGTAATATTGAATCCGTCTACCAGATCCTTAACCTTTGCTGCAGAGCTGACAAAATCAAGCCTTGGGATAAATTCATATAATATCTTCATTTTTCGTTCCCTTCTTTCTTTAAATAGTTGATAAGAATCCTCTTTTAGAGGTCTGGAGTATATGGGGTTGTGTTTTTTATGTCAATAGAAAATCTCCTGCAATATTTAATCACCGGCCCTGTCCAGTGCATCCCGGACTGTCCTCATAAGCTCCCCCCTTTTCAAGGGCTTCATGGCAAAGGCATTAACAGAAAGCTCTCTTAAAAGGTCATAATCAATAGGGTCGCTCTGCCCTGAGGAGAGTATGACCGGGATTTCAGGTCTGATTTTATGGATCTCCCTAATCAGCGTATCCCCGGGCAAATCAGGCATGGACATGTCAGAGATAACCAGGTCAAAGCTCTCAGGCTCTTTTATAAAAAGGTTAAGGGCCTCCATGCTACTTGTAAGCCCTGTAACCCTGTAACCCTGCTGTTCCAGTATATTTCCGGCAATCCTGACAAGCGAGGGCTCATCATCAACAAAGAGGATACGCTCAGTCCCTTTCGGGAGTATTTCTGAATCCGTTTCAATCTCCTCCACCTTCCTTTCTGATAAGGGGAAGAGCACCTCAACAGTTGTTCCCTTGCCCGGCTCACTCTTTATCCTAATTGCGCCATCATACTTTTTGACTATCCCGTAAACAACTGCTAGCCCCATGCCAAGCCCCTCATCAACATCCTTGGTGGTAAAGTATGGCTCAAGGATACGATCCATGATCTCAGGGGCTATACCCTCGCCACTATCCTTTATTGCAAGTCTTATAAAACTTCCGGGTGAAATGCCCTCATATTCAGAGGCCATCAGGTTATCGAGCATTACAGGTTCCAGCAATACCTCTATCTCTCCCACACCGCCCTTAATTGCCTGTTCAGAGTTTTTACACAGGTTCATGATGATCTGCCCTATCTCAGTATTATTCCCTATAATAACCTCTGAATGGCAGAGTATCTTTTCACTGATCCTTATGCTTTTAGGGATTGTGGATGAAATTAGTTTTACAGAATCCCTGACAACACTGGCAATGAGTATGGGCCTTTTTTCCACATAGTTCTTCCTGGCAAAACTCATGATCTGTCTCACCACATCCTTTGCCCTGAGAGATGCCTCCCTTATCTCTTTCACACAATCCGAGGCGGGATTTTTTTGCGCTATATATTCCGCTGCAAGTTCTGCATTCCCGAGGATGATCCCTAAAATATTGTTAAATTCATGGGCAATGCCGCCTGCCAGCGTGCCGAGAGACTCCATTTTGCGGCTGTGCTGGAGCTCAGATTCTAGCCTCCTGACAGATGTTGTATCTATGGCTGTGATTATCGCCCCATCCTTATAGGGATTGATTCTTATATGCAGGGACTTATCGCCATATCTTAAATCCAGGTACTCCTTTTTAATCCCTCTCTCCATGCTTTCCATCAATTCTATATGCATATCCATATGGGGGTAGTGTGCAAAATCCACATACATAACATCGCCAATAGCAGGTTTTAGTATCTGCTCTTCATGCTCAGGAAACCTGAATGCAGTGATTTTACCTTTCCGATCTACAACCACTGTATTTATAGGGATATTGTCAAAAAGGGCCCGGTAGCGCTCCTCACTCATAGCGAGGGCCTCCTGTGACCTTTTGCCCTCAGTAATATCCTGGGTTGTGCCAATAAGCCTTTTTATTGAACCTTTACCATCCTTTTCAGCATAACCCCTTATATTGAGATATCTTAGATCCCCGCAGGGCCTTATGATCCTTATTTCAAGATTGTATCCGCTCCCCTCCTTCAATGCCTTTGTCACGGACATATTAAAGGGCGCCCAGTCATCAGGATGTATTATGGTGCGAATATCCCTGTAAAGTGGCGGGCCGGATTGATGGGGAAGGCCGAAAATTTCATACATCTCTTCTGACCAGTTAAGGATATCGGTTATTGGATCATACAGCCAGCTCCCAATCCTGGTAACCCTCTGTATCTCTTTTAACAACCTGTTGCTTTCAACCAATTCCTGCTCTATTCCTTTACCTTTTAGAACCAGCTCTTCAAGCTCTTTTATTCTTTTTTCCAGATCGCTACAGGATGGTTTTTGAGTCATTTTGTCTCCCCAAAATAATTATCCCTTGATAACACCCAGTGGCCTTAAACGGGCTACCTTTCTGGCCAGGCCCGCATTATTTACTGCCTCAACCACCTTGGATACATCCTTATATGCCTCAGGCATCTCCTCCTTCAGGGTGTGCCTTCCCCCTGCTTGGACAAAGATGCCCTTATCCTCAAGTTCCTTCTGTATGGACCTCCCCTGTGCCTTTTTTATCGCCATGCTCCTGCTCAGGGTTCGCCCTGCCCCGTGACAGCTCGAACCAAAACTCATCTCCATAGCGCCCTGATCCCCTGCGAGTACATATGAGAATCTGCCCATGTCACCGGGGATAAGTACCGGCTGACCAGTCTCACGGAAGATGTCGGGCAAAGTTTCATGGCCGGGTGGAAACGCCCGTGTAGCCCCTTTTCTGTGCACACATAAAAGGGTTTTCCTGTTATCCACATTGTGATGCTCCATCTTGACTATGTTATGGGAGACATCATAGAGGAGTGACATACGCAGCACACCCGGGGTTGTGCCAAGGGCCTTCAGCATTGATTCACAGGCAAGGTGCATCATCACCTGCCTGTTTGCCCATGCATAATTGGCAGCACAGGCCATTGCTGCAAGATACCTTTTGCCTGAATCTGAGCCTATGGGGGCGCATGCAAGCTGCCTGTCAGGAAGCCCTGTAATCTGGGGCTTTTCTGACATCTTCTTTAAAAAATCATCGCAGATCTGGTGTCCGAAACCCCTTGACCCTGTGTGCAGGAACAGGGTTACCCCGCCTTTGTGCAGATTAAAAAGGGCAGCTCTCTTCTGGTCATATATCTCATCAACCACCTGGATCTCTAAAAAATGGTTACCTGAACCCAGGGTGCCAAGCTGATCCGCACCCCTTTTTACTGCCCTTTCGCTTACAACATCAGGGTCTGCGCCTAGCATTACACCCCTGTCCTCTGTCCTGATCAGGTCATCCTTATTACCATAACCCTGTTTGATCGCCCACGATGCTCCGAGGGTGGCAACCATCTCACCCTCCTTTTTTGAAAGCCTTATCTCCCCGCCCTTTCCTACACCCAGTGGGATATCCCTGTACAGCGCAAGGACAATATCCCTTATCAAGGGTTTTATATCATCGGCCATAAGCCCGGTGGTCATGAGGCGGCAACCGCAGTTAATATCATAACCAACGCCACCGGGGGATACAATGCCATCTTCCATGCGAAAGGCCGCAACCCCGCCAATAGGAAAGCCATACCCCCAGTGTATGTCCGGCATGGCTATGGAATAACCCACTATGCCGGGAAGGGTGCTCACATTCGCCACCTGGGTAATGCTCTCACCATCCAGCACCTCATCAATAAGCTCCTGGCTGGAAAAGATCATGCCAGGGACCCGCATGCTGCCTGTCTTCGGGATAAGCCACCGATTATCATCAATCTTTTCGAGTTTTATCTTCATGTTGACACCTATAGATCAAAAATAACCCTGGCTGTCCAGAGCCCCTCATCTTCCCTGACCTCAACCTGATGATATGTAATCGCCTTTATCTCTCTCAATACCTCATGATATCTCGCGTCAAAACCCACTGTTATAAGAGTGGAGTTTATACTGCTTTCGCTCATTTGATTGACTGCTATTTCAGTAGTGATCAGATCTTCTCCCTCAAATAGATAGAGGATCTCTGAGAGCCATTTAACCATCAGATCCGGGAGGTCATTGCCTTTTATGGATATATCTTTTTTTTCACCGGGCTCAGGTGCCTTGTTCAGTATCATTATATCTGTGAGGGCCATGCCGGCATTCCTGAAAAGCCCTTCACATGAATCGCCTTTAACTCTCATGCCAAGATCGGCAGTATGGCTTAACAGGGTATAAGGAAAATCCCTTTTCATATATTTCAGACTCCAAAAAAAATCAAAAAAGGCCATTTTTTTCGTTGCTTTTACATCTGTGATATATTAAATGAAAAATAATCAGGCTTAGTATACAACATTAATAGAAGATTTGCCGGAATAATTTGCCTGATAATTTATTAAAGTTTTTTTGTTTTAAAATCGATTTATATATTGCATTAGATAGTTGATAGACAATAAAAAATAGAAATTCTGGAATTACCACGCCCCAGGGGCTTGCTTAAACGGGATCAGGTGTTATCTTTTAAGCATGGTTCAAACCGGGGATTCTCAGGAATAGCAATTTTTTATATGAAAAATCACCTTAAGCACGAATTGATGAAGGGTTAGAGATCCTGTCTCAGACTACTGCCTCAGAACGGTTTTTCATAGAAGTAACACAACTCTTTAGTTTTTTATTATCAACTGTCCAAAGGGATTTTATCCCTGTGGGCCATTTGGCAAAAAAATTTTAATTTTCAAATTCGGGAGGGAATGTGAAAATGGAATGTGTTTTTTGCGGAAAGAAAGTACCTGTAGAAGGGAAAATTGGCAGGAGGGACACCTGTCCCCATTGTCAGCGCGACCTGCGCTGCTGCAAACAGTGTAAATTTTTTGATACCCGTGCCTATAATGAGTGCAGGGAGGTAATGGCAGAAAGGACCACCGACAAGGAGAGGGCCAATTTCTGCGACTACTTTGTCCCAAAGGGCTCAAAGGAAGTGAGCGGGGTTGTCTACAGGGCAAAAGAGGCAAGAGAGGCCCTTGAGGCTCTTTTCAGAAAATAAAGAGGGCCAATCAGGCAAAATCAGAGTTCTCTCACCGCGCTGAGCAGATCCATGGTTGTGATGATACCCACAAGGGATTCATCACGGGTTACAAATACCCTGTGTATCCGCCCCCGTAACATGGCATCAGCGACATCCTGTATCCTGGTATATTCATTTACATTGAATGTAACAGGTGTCATGATATCACGCACGGTAACAAGAGACTGGGCATCAATCCGGGATGATTCTATCTCAGAGAGAGAATACTGATTTTCATGCGGGTGGATGTAGCATTCATCCTTTAAATCAAGGCATGCATCCACTGCGGGCAGGCTGGTATGCCTGATAAGGTCTGTCATGGAGACGACCCCCATCAGTTTATTGTCTTCAGAGATAACCGGTGCGCCCGAGATGGAGTTTGAAAGAAAAAAATCTGCCAGCTGACTTATTGACCAGTCTGGTCCGACTGAGAGAACGTCCGAATTCATGATATCCTTTGCCAAAAGACTAACCATTCTTGCCCCCAAGTTTACAGGTTAACAAATGATTGCCCATTACAGACGCGATGCCTGCTCCTGCAAATAGTATCAGGATTGTCCATCCCAGGTCTGGCAGAGATGATTATTTATTTACTGCAAGACCTTGATTCGGATTATAAAATAAATTAAATCATTATTCAATGTGTGATTTTTAAAATAAAATGACCCCATGCAGGAGACCCTTGATGGATAATGCATTTAAAACCATTATATACACCATCCTTGACAGGCTTAAAAAGGATGGGCTTTTAGAGGGCATTTCTGAATGTGCAGATATGCCTCTTAAGCTGACCCATGCCTTTCTTACTGCAATCACAAATGAAAATTCCATGGAAAACAGAGGGGCAATAGAGATTTTATCATCTGAAAGCAATTCACCCCTGTGGGGGGATACCGCAAACTTCTATCTGAAAGGGATTTCCCTCATTAAAGATGAGATAGATAATGCGGTGAATGAATCCACTGATTTTCACCCCAGGCTGGAATCACTGGCCCATTCTTTAAGTGAACGCCACAGTATCAGTGAACAGGGTGCAGTGGAAAGGCTGTGGTCTATATTCTTCCCTGAAGGGTGCGGCATACTTCATGATAAATCAGCAGCAGAACAGGCACTTAGAAATAAAAGAAGGGTAAAGATCACAGCCCTGAACCCTGACCCTGTAACTGACCCCGCTTCAGAGGTCATCTTTACATCAAATGTGCTCATTACTTTACCGCCTGAAGGGGCAAAGATAGAAGAGCTGAATTTGAGTAACCCTGTAAAAGAACACCTTGCAGATATAATGAAAGAAAAGCAGCTGTACTGGTATGATCACCCCATGGAGATGGGCGTTTGCAGTGAAAACAGCGAGTTTCTATATGGGCTTAAGGGTTTTGATGAGGCCCTCCGCTTTGAAAGGGAGAGGGGGAATGCCGCTTTCAAGGCAAGACCTGTAATGCTCATGTCAGTCTCAGTAACGCATAAAGGGCTGCAGGATATCTCAGCTTCATATCTTGAGGGGCTCCTTAAAGACACGAATTGCCCTGATAATTTTGATCTCTGTCTCTTCACTGAAAAGGATACACAGGAGATAGTAAGGGATGTTCTTAATCCGGCAGCAGAGGGTTTTCTTAACCGGGATGGCTCAGACCTTATGCTGATCTTCGGGGTTGACGGCGAATATGGCCGCCATTACAGCTTCTTAAAGGCCATCGCCCTGTTCTGGAACATACTTATAGATGAGAGGATAAAGGCCACATTCAAGATCGATCTTGATCAGGTTTTTCCGCAGGAGGAGCTTGTGAAGGAGACAGGCAAATCCGCATTTGAGCATCTCAAGACTGGGCTATGGGGCGCAACAGGCATTGACTCACAAGGGATGCCTGTAGAACTCGGCATGTTAGCGGGCGCACTGGTAAATAATGATGATATCCATATGGGGCTCTTTACCACTGATATAAGATACCCTTCAGGCGCGCTCAAACCGGATGAGATGATATTCTTCAGCCGCCTGCCGCAGGCCCTTTCAACCGGGGCAGAGATGATGACAAGATATGGTAAAGGGAGCAGCCTCAATGGTAAAGATGAATGCATAGAGAGGATTCATGTTACAGGGGGCACAACAGGCATCCTTGTTGAGGCACTTAAGAGGCACAGGCCATTTACACCATCCTTTATAGGCAGGGCAGAGGATCAGGCATACATTTTATCAACCCTCTTTAACAGGCCTGAGCGTCTCGCATACCTTCATGAGGCAGGGCTTATTATGAGGCATGATAAAAAGAGCTTTGCCAGAGAGGAGGATATGCCTACCCAGATATCAAAGCTCATAGGTGATTATATCCGCATCCTCTATTTTTCAACCCTTCCAGAGGTTATTCCCGGTGGCAGAAAGGGGTTAAAAGGGATTATGGACCCATACACAGGATGCTTTATCTCCCATATCCCCCTTACTCTTGTTTATCTGAGGCTTGCATTAAAGGCGACCTCTCTTGCCCATGAGGGAGAGAGCGCCTGGGCCAATGAGCTTATACGTTCGGGCGCAAAGAGGCTGTCTGCTGCAATAGAATTCTGCTCAGGCAAAGGTAACAGACTTAAGGGGCAGTATGAAAGGGAAAGAAAGGCGTGGCAACTTTTTTATGATACCATGTCAGCTCTGGATGACAGTGTCCGTGCCCGGAACCCATTAGGGCTTGAATTGAGGAAAAAGGCCATGGATATAGTAAACCGTTGCATGGTCAAGAAATGAGGTGAGGATAGATGAAATATGTAGAGCGCCATTACAGGAACAGAGTAAAGGTCAAAGACCTTACCACCTTTCATGTATCTGTTAAGGAGACCGACCTGTGGGTGAGCGCTGAGCAGGAGCTTGTAAAGGAGACAGAGGGTATTGTCCATGACTTACGATTCAGTCTTGAAGGTTATATAGAGATGCATCCAGTTTTTTTTACCACCCTCACCCCATACCCTGATGACCCCTATGCGCCTCAAATAATCAGAGAGATGATTGCATGTTCAATGTCAGCAGGCGTAGGCCCAATGGCATCTGTTGCTGGTGCAATTGCCCAGCATGTGGCATACGGCCTAAAGGATTTATCGCAACAGGTAATCATAGAAAATGGCGGCGATATATATATGAATCTCTTACGGGATGTAACCGTATCCATTTATGCTGGCACATCACCCTTAAGCGACAGGATAGGGATTAAAATCCCTGAAAGGATGATGCCTGTGGGTGTCTGCTCTTCATCCGGCAGAATAGGCCACTCCTTAAGCATGGGTAACTCAGATGTTGTATGTGTAATCGCAAAATCCGCCCCCCTTGCAGATGCCGCTGCAACCGCCCTCGCTAATATGGTAAAGACCAAAAAAGAGCTTAAAAGACTTTCCGAAAGTGCAGGCCAGATAGAGGGTGTGCTGGGTCTTGTGGCAATTATGGATGATGAGATGACAGCATGGGGGGATGTTGAATTAGCGGCTTTATAAAGGGAATTCAAAGATTTTTCTTAAGCCATGCAATTGTCTCAGGTAATGTCCTGAAGGTTATCTCTGTCCCCTTTTCATCATATGATTCACTCAGGATCTGAGCCCTTGTTCTTAACTCCCCAAGTATGCGCCCCTTATCATAGGGTATCACCATTTTTTCTTTGACCATGCCTGCCTCAAAAAACTCAAGCACCTTTTTTCTTAATATGGCAATATCATCAATGTTATGTGCAGAGATAAAGATCCCATCCGGGAATTCACAGCGTAGTGTTTCAACCTCTGTTTCCGAGAGCTTATCCGATTTATTCATAATAAGTATCCCGGGTATCTTTTCACCGCCGATCTCTTTAATAACCTCTTTTGCAACAGCAAGCTGCGGTCGGAATGCCGGATCAGCCACATCAACCACATACAAAAGCAGCGAGGCGGCAAGCGCCTCATCAAGTGTAGACTGGAAAGAGGCAACAAGGTCATGGGGCAGTTTTTTTATAAATCCGACTGTGTCTGATACAAGCACAGGAGGAAAACCCTCCGGCTGCATGGTCTTTACACGGGTGTCAAGTGTGGCAAAGAGTTTATCCTCAACCAGCACATCACTCCCTGTCAGCTTCCGCATGATGGATGACTTGCCCGCATTGGTATAGCCTACAAGCGCAATCTGGAATGTCTCCTTCCTGCGGTCACGTCTTCTCTCCTGTTCTTTACGTATTTCAACCAGACGTCTCTTCAGCTCTGATATACGATCCCTTATACGGCGTTTATCCAGCTCGTACGAGGTCTCCCCTGCCCCTCTTGTCCCGATACCCGCTCCCTGTCTGTCACCATCAATATGGGAGGCCCTGAGCCTTGGCGCCAGATAGGCAAGCTTTGCTATCTCAACCTGTATCATGGCCTCACGGCTCTTTGCATGGCGGCTGAAGATCTCAAGTATCACGCCTGTGCGATCAAGCACCTCAACCCCTGTAGCCTTTTCAAGATTCCTTAGCTGCCTCGGTGTTATCTCACCATCATACACAACAACTCCGGCCTTTATATCTTCTTTAATATCCCCGGTATCTGTTGCATCATCGTTGGAACCATCTGGAGAAATATCTTCTTCCCACTCTTCATCTTCTTCATCACCCGATTTACTGCTGAACCCCTCAACAACACCTTTGCCGCCCGTATAGCCTGCCAGTTCCTTTAGCTTTCCAGGGCCAAGGAGTACGCCAGGGTCTGGTTTTGCCCGGCGCTGTGTAACTGCGCCCACTACCTCCAGCCCAAGGGTTTTTACAAGACGCCTGAGCTCGATAAGAGAAGCGCTGTTCTCCTCATCGGTAACCCCCTGTGCCTGAACAGAAAAGAGAACCGCCCTCTTCTTCCTTTTCTCATCCTCTGAGAATTTAATCATCTTTTTATTACTCTCCACATTAGCTCCTTAAGAGACCCTAAAAAGGAAGAAGCCTGAACTCGGTTTCATCAGAACCCTTTTTCTTTTCCATCTCAAACTCACCGCTTTTAATTACTGTGTAACCGGCCTCTTGCGCCGCATCATCAAGCCTTTTTTCAAGCTTGACAGAGGCATCATAGCCCAAGGTAGTGTTGACATAAAACCTGAGACCCTTTTTATCCTTGCTGTCAAACTGAAAAATTATGGAATTATCCTCTGTAAATAAAAGGTCATCATAGGCATATGAAGCCCTTAACCCTGCTGCCTGAATAATCTCTTTAACCATTCCAATCGGTTTTGCCCGCATTTTAAACCCCTTTTTTTATGTCATAAGATCAGGTAATAAAAGTACAATCTGCGGAAACAATACCAGGAGGATAACCTGTATTACATCCGCCATCAAAAAGGGGGCGATCCCCCTGAATATAGTGCCTATTGGCGCATCTGATATCCCCTTTATTACAAATACATTCATCCCCACAGGGGGTGTTATCATACCCATCTCTGTCACCCTTACCACCAGTATACCGAACCATATGGGGTTAAACCCCAGATCAATGACAAGCGGATAAAAGACAGGTATGGTCAAAAGCACAATGGCCATTGAATCCATAATACAGCCAAGCATTAGCACTATGATAAGTATGGCTGCAAGTATAATGTATCTGTTTACCGAGAGCCCGCCCACAAAGACTGCCATTTCAGAAGGAAGCTGTGAAACAGAGAGAAAATAGCCGAATATCATGGCACCCATCATGATAAGAAACAGCATCCCGGTTGTGACAAGGGTAGTTGAAAGACTCTCTTTGAACACCCCCCATGTGAGCCTTTTTCTAACAAGGGTAAAGAAGAATGTCCCGAATGCCCCTATCCCTGCCGCTTCTGTAGGGGTAAAAACACCCGCGTAGATGCCTCCTATAACAACAATAAAGAGCAGCACAATATCCCAGGTATGGCCCAGTGCATTCATCTTTTCCCTGAAGCCTGTTTTAGGCCCCTTTGGCCCGAGCCCCGGCTTGATTGTTGTGAGCAACCACACGGTAATCATGTAAAAAACCATCTCCATGATACCAGGCACAAACCCTGCCAGAAACAGCTTGCCTATAGACTGCTCTGTTATTATGCCATATATGATGAGTATCACGCTAGGCGGTATAAGTATCCCCATGCTCCCGCCCGCAGCCACAGCGCCTGTTGCTAGCGAGTCATCATATTTGTATTTGCGCATCTCAGGGAGGGCAACTGAACCGAGGGTTACTGCAGTGGCAAGGCTTGAACCGCTTATGGCGGCAAAGAATGCGCATGCAGCAATAGTGGCCTGGGCCACACCTCCCTTCATGTGCCCGAGCCATTTGTAGACCGCCCTGAAAAGTGCCTCGCTCATGCCTGATGACATGGCAAATGCACCCATAAGTATGAAGAGAGGTATTACACTCAGGCTGTTACTCGCAAAGGTGGCATATGGGACGGTGCGCAGGAGCCCAAGGGCCGCACCCATATCAGTAAGATATGCAAAGCCCAGAACACCCACGAGCGCCATTCCCACACCTATTGGAAGCCCGGCAAATAGCAGAAAAATAAGGAAAATTATCCCTATAATGCCTATTACTATCGGCTCCATTTTATATTCCCGGCAAAATAATTGATGGCCTCCGCAAGGGTCAAGAGGCTCAGGATAATGAATGCCGCGGCAAGGGCCCCTATAAATGGGTAAACAGGGATATAAAGGACTGATGATGTAAGCCTTGATACATACTCCTCAGTAACATATATACATGCCTGCCAGGCAATAATGGAAAAAAGGCATAAGGAAAGGATGCTGCCCAAAAAATGGATAAATGACCTCACCTTTTTCCCGGCATGATCTAGTATAATATCCACCCGGACATGGGCCTTATGCTTTGCACAGAATACTATGCTGAAGGGCACAACAAGGGCCATCATGTATTCCACCAGCTCAAAGCTGCCTGATATCGGGCTGTTGAAGATATACCTTAGAAAAACATCAATGGCAGTAATAAACATCATTGCGGCAAGTATCCATATAGCAATGTGCTTGAGGATAAGAACCAGAAAATTATTAAATTTGTTAACCAGGCTGATGACCTGCATCCCTTTTTTCACCTTAAAAGATGAACATTCAACACTCAACGTCGAATGTCTAATATCGAATTATTTAAAAAGAAACAATTGATTATTGTGTTTCAGACACAACAATATAACCTCTTTATTGTATTATGATTGAAAGTTGAAAGTTCGATGTTCAATGTTCGACGTTCATCTTTTTCTTTTCACTCTTGCAAATACTTTAGTGTTGTATCCAGTATCTCATGGGCATTTTTATACCCTTCCTTTTCCATCTTTTTCACCCATTCATCCCATAATGGTTTCCCGCCGGTCTCAAGCCACCTGTTCATCTCATCCGCAGAGAGCGTAACAGAGCCTATATTCTTCCCCTCTTTGCGGGCAAGTTCAAACACACCCTCTTTTGCCATATCATATTTTTTACCCCATAACCTTGACCCCTGCAGACCGCTCACAGAGGTAATGGCCTTTTTAACATCATCCGGCAGTGATTCCCACTTTTTCCTGTTTATGGCTATTGAAAAATATACAGCAGGGAAGGGTGTCTGTGTATAAAAATCTGCCACCTCATATAACCTGAATGAATGAACCGCCTCCCATGATACACCCATGCCATCAATTACCCCCTGCTTTAAAGCCAGGTATACATCCGGCATGGGAATGGACATTGGAATGCCGCCAAGGGCCTTCATCTGGTCTGTCGGCGGCCCTCCTGTTGTCCGGATCTTTAGCCCCTTAAGCTCTTCAAGTGTTTTCACCTGCTTTTTAGTGGTTATCAGGGAATAGGGCTCTGTGGTATAAAGAAGCAGTATGTGATTTTCATCAAACTGTTTTTTGATTTCAGGGAATTTTTCATAGAGCCTCCAGAGCGCTTCACTCCCCTTTTCACCTGTGGTAAATGGCAGGGCAGGCAGGCTGATCACATCTGCAAGCGGGGTCATGCCTGGCCAGTAGCCGTGAAAGCACCAGCCCATGTCAGCAATGCCTGTCCTGACAGCATTCCAGTTATCCTTACCCTTTGCAAGTGTCTGGTTAGGGAAGACAATTATTTTCAGCTCATGGCTCGTGTTTTTTCTGACCGCATCTTCAATCATCTCTATCCAGGGGCCAAGGGCATGAATGGGGCCCCAGCCTGTTTTTGAGTTCTGGTCAGAAAATCTCAGGGTGATGTTCTTTGCGCCTGTAATGGATGAAAAAAGCAGAGTCATGAATAACATGGCAGCAGGGATGATCTGGAAATATCTTTTCACGTTTACCTCCATGATTAAAACATCTGCCTTAACACATCTGAAAAAAAATAGAAAGGATTCCAATGCTAAAAAGAAGTGGCAAATATGACGGGATTCATGGTATAAAGCGAGTCTGTCAATTAGTACAAATTATTGATAATTTTATAATTATAACCAGCCCGGCCTTTTATGCATATTGTTTGGACGGGTCCAGGAGAAGAAAATTGCAGGGATTTAAAAGGATAAAACGCGCCACAAACCTCTATGAGGATGTGGTAAACGAGATAAAAAAGGCCATCCTCTCAGGTAAATACAAGACAGGCGAGGCGCTTCCAAGCGAGACAGAGCTTGCAAGACTCCTGGGAGTAAGCAGGCCTGTAATAAGGGAAGGGATAAGGGTACTTCAGTCAAGGGGTTTTTTAGAGATAAGAAGGGGTATAACCGGCGGCGCATTTGTGCGGGAGATGTATCAGTTGCCTTTCATGGAGGACTTTGCAGACCTTATCAGGTACAGGAGGGTAAAGGTAGATCACCTTGCAAGGGCAAGGCTGCTTCTTGAGCCTGAGGTGTGCAGACTTACAGCCCAGAATGCAACGCCAAAAATGCTGAAGGAGATGCAGGATCTACTGGCCTCCTATGTTGTTATAAAGGAGCATGACAAACTTGACAACCTTTATGCCCTGTTCCACAGGTTTGTTGGGCGTGCATGCGGAAACCCGATATATTCCATCATAATGGAAAATATCATGGATTTTACAGAGAGCTTTATAAGAACCATGAAACCTGTAACCACCATTATCCACAATGATGGCGACCATGATAAAATCCTTGAGGCATTCAAGCAGAGGGATTCTGAAAAGGCCGCAGAGGTGGGCACAAGACATGCAATGGATATCCTGAGAGAGATGAAGGAGCTTGAGGATACATACCTTGAACTTTTAGGCAGTATATACCCTGAAGATGATGAAAATGAGCAGGAAGAAATGGAAGAGAGTTAGCCTGAACCACCTAACATGGCCAAATTTGGCCTTTATTCAGGGTATAATGCACATAAAACCGCATTTTTTAAAATATATGGTCATATGTGCTGAATTTCTGCATTTTATTTTCTTGACAGAGGATGATATCAACTCTATGCTTGCTCCCAACATGGCATTTCTTTTTTATTAAATTAAAAAACCAAAGAGGAGGAACGAAAATGAGAGCTTTAATTTTTTCAGTATTGTTTATGCTTGTAGCAGGGATGGCCTATGCCGCTGATATCGACGGCAACTGGCAGGGTGAAGCACCCGGAATGGGCGGGGAACCAATGAAGATTAACTATACCTTCAAGGCCGATGGAAAAAACCTGACCGGTAACACAAAGGGTATGGATGGTAATGACCTGGCCATTCAGGATGGCAAGATTGATGGTAATAAATTTTCATTTGCTCTTGATTTTGGTATGGGTATGCCATTGGTATTTAAGGGCGAGGTAAAGGGCGACACTATTGAAATGAAGATGGAGATGCCCGCTGCACCCGAAGGCGCACCAGCCGGACCGGGTATGGGTGAGATGCCTCCGACAATACTCAAGAAAGTAAAATAATTTTATTTCGCTTATCAAAAGGCCATGCAACCAGGGGTTGCCTGGCCTTTTTTATTGCTATATTTATTTTTTAAATGATAATTGATAATTGATCATTGAAAATCATTAAATGATATGCTAAAAATCTTTCTTTCGTGCGCCCATAGCTCAGATGGATAGAGTGACGGACTACGAATCCGCAGGTCGCAAGTTCGAATCTTGCTGGGCGCACCATATAAAAATTCATATCATAAAGGGCTTAGCTGATCCGGTTGAGCCTTTTTTATTTGTTATAACACATATTGAGGCACAGGGATGCAAGGCCTGCCTGATCCAACTTTACCTGATACAGTCGCATGCTGCATATCTGTCAGAATTAAAGTTTGACATGATATTTCTGATTTTTTATAGTTTTAAAATTGCCTAAATTTATTTATCGATCATTCATGACCAGTTACTTAATCAGGTGATTATGTCCGAAGATATTGTTCACATAGACCCGAGAAGGCCGGAAGAAAAGAGTGAAAAACGGCTTATAACGGGCGATAAATTCCAGGAGGGGGGGATGTCCCTCCTGATGGATGCCACAGATACAAACCTCATGCGCCGGATAGTCATGAAGATCATGCGGGATGAAAAAATTAAAGACGAGTATGAGCTGAGCCGCATGGTGGTTGAGGCACAAATTACCGCACAACTGGATCACCCCAATATCATCCCCATATATGAGCTCGGGATAGACAAAAAAGAGAGGCTCTTTTTCACTATGAAAAAGGTACGCGGTAAGGTGCTCTATGAACTTATCAATGAAAAGGATCTTTCACAGAGAACAGACAGGGATATATTACGTCTGGTACAGATAATGATCAAGGTATGCGATGCGGTATCCTATGCCCACAGCAAGGGCGTAATACACCGTGACATCAAGCCTGACAATATAATGGTAGGGAGTTTTGGTCAGGTTTACCTCATGGACTGGGGCATTGCCCGTGTCAAAGGAGGTAAAATATCAGTAATAGAACAGATGAACCTGCCGGAGATAAAAAAACGCAAACAGTTCAGCATGCGGGTAGAGGTGCAGGGGAATATATTCGGTACCCCGTGCTATATGTCGCCAGAACAGGCAAGAGGAGATCTTGATAGTGTTGATGAGCGGAGTGATGTCTTTTCAATAGGCGCAACCCTGTATGAGATTCTTACCGGATTACGCCCCATACCCGGAGATTCACTCAGGGATATGGTTATAAATGCAAGGATTTGCGAGATCCAGCCGCCTGACGAAAAGGTGGATTTCCCTCTGCCATTGGGTCTTATTAGAATAACCATGAAGGCCATGAGTAAAAATCCCTCGGATCGTTATCAGTCAGTTGAAGAACTAAAGGATGAGCTGGAAAATTTCCTAGAGGGAAGCGAGCGGTTTCCCGGCCACACATACAGGCCGGGCGCCCTTATTGTACGCGAAGGTGATATTGGACATGAGGCATATATCATAAGATCCGGCGAATGCCGCGCCTTCAAGACCATTAACGGCGAAAAGGTTGAACTCCGCATCATGAAAGCAGGTGATGTGTTTGGTGAAACGGCCATACTGACAGAAAAGCCCAGGTCAGCAAGCGTTGAGGCAGTTGACAACGTGACCGTTGCGGTGATTAAAAGCCAGTACTTCAAGGAGGAGCTGGATACAGGCTCATGGCTTGGCCCATTTATACGCACCCTGGCAGAACGTTTCAGGGAGGCAGACCAGAGGCTGAACCCCTGATCTGTCTTTTTTTACTGAAAAGGATTAAAGCGGCTCTTTTCAGGTATGCCTGCCTTTTTGAGCAATTCTTTATGATATCTTTTGGTCTCCTCACTTATGGGTATCCATGACAAGTATGCTTCTGATGAAAAATAGGGGATTATCCTGAGTATCTCTTTTGCATGGATTCGTGCACGATCCATCTGATCCTCATAGGTATAAATCAGGGTCAGGTATATATGTGCTAGGATATTATTCTGTTCAGGTGGCATTGAAGCCCTTTCAAGGGCCATCTTTGCCCTTTCAAGGTTTAAAAACCCGGTTGGCGATGGGCTTGAATAGGAGATGCCCATAAAAACAAAATTCTGGACCTCAGACCGGGAATCTATATTTAGACCAATCTCATAATGTTTTGCAGACTCATCATATCGTTGCAAAAACAAAAGAGTAAAGCCCAACCCGAAATGGGCATTCTTTGAGTCAGGTGATATTTCTACCCATTTTTTGTAATATTCCAATGCCTTTTCAAGATATTCTGATGCTTTTTCAAGATATCCCAATACCCTTTCACGTTCATACTTCGCCAGATACAACTGCCCTAAAATAGCAAGACTTGCGCCCTTATCAAGGTTTTCTACCGCTTTGGCATCCTTTTCAACCTCATTAAGATATTCTGATACCTTGTTATCGGGTGGCCCTGCAAGGGCTATAAGGATAGAGCTTCTCATGAAATAGACCCATGGGTCAGGCGCTGTTTCTATAAGTTTATCAGCCAGCTCCTTTGCAGTTTTCAGCCTGTCAGGGGTTCTTTCTTTATAGCAACGGTAGAGGATATAGTATGTCTCTGTATACTCTATACTGTCTTTCTTATCAGGGAGAAAGTCAGGTTCACGGCCTCTGTCAAGCAGCCTTGTGCGCACCTCCCTCAAAATAAGCCACATTATTTCGGACTGGAGCGAAAGTATATCCCTCTTTTTCCGGTCATATGTCTCTGTCCAGATATTGTACCCCTGCTCCGCATCGATCAGCTTGACTGAGATCCTCACCTTGCCCTCATCCTGCCGAACACTGCCATCAAGCACATAGCGCACACCCAGCTCTTTACTTACCTCCTGGATCTTTACAGGTTTACCTTTATAGTAAGATGATGAGTTACGGGCCGTGACCATGAGATCAGGGTGTCTTGAAAGCCCTGCGATTATCTCCTCAGTAAGGCCGTCACTGAAATAGTCCTGGTCTTCACTGCCGCTTATATTCACAAATGGAAGCACAGCGATTGTGGATTTTTCAGGCATTGAAAAGGCCAACCTGTCAAGTGAAGTCTGTTGTTCTGTTTTTTGATGGTTGCGGGAATATATTATGAACCCTATTGAACCGGCAGCTGCAATAAACAGAATAAGTATAACGGCAAGGGCTGCTTTCCGTGAAATGCTGCCAAGAAACCTTTTTTCGCCTATCACCTTTCCAGGGGTTTCCACATTGGTAAGCACGCGGTAAACACTTACAGGTTCGGATATATTTTTAAGATTGTGTTCACCAAGGTATTCATACCCGATATTAAGCTTTGATTTCACATGGTCATAAGCTGTTCGTGAAATACAGATTCCGCCGGGTTCGGCAAGAGTCTGAATACGGGCAGCAATGTTGACACCATCGCCATATATGCGTCCATCCTCCTCAATAACATCTCCCAGATTCACACCTATACGGAAATCCATACGATCGTTTTCAGGGAGCTGAGCGTTATAAAACTTCAACCTTGCCTGTATGGTTACAGCGCATTCAACCGCGTTAACTACACTCCCGAACTCAGCAAGTATATTATCACCCGGGGAATCAACAATACGCCCTTCATATTCATTTACAAGTTTTCCAAAAATCCGCCTGCTTTCATCAAGACGTCTTATGGTAACTGCCTCATTTTCTTCCATAAGACGGCTGTAGCCTGCAACATCTGCGCTCAGGATGCCTGTAAGTTTACGTTTATTTCGCTCCTGATTTATGGTTTTAAATTTTTCCATATTATACCGGCTCACTTGTAAAAGTAATACATATGCCTAAACCTATAATGATTTCAGATGAGATGCTGTAAAAGATATTATCTAATAAAGGATAGCATGTCAAAATGTGTTTCTTAAAAAAGTCCCCACCCGGAAACAATGATTTCCCCGTGGGGACATATAAAGACTTGCCTGTTAATTTTGCCAGGCATAGCTCAGTTTTGTAAAAACAGTGAAATTGGTCTTTTTAATACTGTTCATATCCTCATCCTGAAATCCCGTATCAGAATACCCGATAAAAAAACGTGTCTGAGGGTTTATCTTATAGCTGTAAAGCAGCTGGGTCGTAAGACACTTTGATCTTCTGTCAATATCAAAAATGTATAATGATGGATCACGCCTCGTATCCGAATACTGTATAATAGCCCGTAAAAAGCTCCTGATGCCAAACTGGTATGTAAAACGGAGATCGCTCAGGTTTGTAGCATATAATCTATCACCTTCAATATCCATTTCCTGATAGTTATGGCGCAAAGCTACCTGGAAATGCTTTCCCATCTGCATGGTGATTCTGGGCCCCAGGCTGAGAACCCTGCCCAGACGTATATTGTCATAATCAATCTTATCACCATAATTAAGGTCCAGCCCGATCTCCATACCTGCTATTGGCCTCATCTGGGTGTAATAATTTATGTTGTATTCATCAAAGTTGATTCCTCTATATAAATGGTCTTTCTGGGAAAAACTCATAAAAATATAGGACTGCATAGGACCGTCGGCATTTACCAGTATTATCCGCTCGTCCTCAAGATCATCGCCCGATTCACTGTAGGTTTTAATCCAGTCAACGCCCAAATAGACCCTGCTGAACCTGCTTCCCTGGCCAAAGCGCCAGGTATGACCTACCTCGTTATCAAACCGCCTGTAATCCACACGGTTAATAAAACCCATATCTGCCCTGAAATCATCACCATACTCATTGTACCATGATCCCCAGTACCATTTATTGTCAGAGTGTTCATATTTAAATAGGTAAGCGTAATCATCTATTTCGGGTTTCTGCCTATAATCATGCTGGATCTGCTCAGGATACTCGGAAAAGGATTTCATTATCTGCATCTTGATTTTATCGCTCTTTCCAAGGCGGATATTGCCGTCAATACCTGTAAGAGTATTTGAATAATCGTCTGCCCTGCGGTCAGTAAAAATCATCCCCAGGTTTATATTCCGGTCAATATCGAGGCGGTAACGATAAGCCGTATTCGTACTTTTTTCATCCGGGATAGATGCGATGATTGACCCATCCCTGCCAGGGATGGTCAGGGTTGTTATTTCATCATTGGCAAAAAACAGTCCGTATGTATGCGCATCTTTTTTACCCGTGAGTTTAATGCCATATTCCGGTGATGAGATGTTTCGAGTATAGACAAGATTGGCGTGTGTATTGAAATACTCTGCGCCATCCAGGAAAAACTCCCGCCTTTCGGGAAAATACAAAGAGAATGTATTATTCACATTAAGCTGGGCCACATCTGCCTCAACCTGCGAGAAATCAGGGTTTATTGTTGCATTCAGATAAAAATCCTGATTGATTCCCCAGCGTATATCCATGCCTGCTTCAGGATCATATTCAGAATCCCATTTGCCATTTTCAGGTGATAAGCGGTTTCTGGAATAGGAGGCTGTAATTGTCGGGACCACCTGAAGATTTAGCTTCTGCTCCTGCTTTGTGAAGCCCTGTGCCTTTTTAAACTGGCACAGATAGCATGAGAGATTATAATCTTTTGTGTTGTTGCTTAATCTGTGCCGTTTGTCCCTTGGATAGAATCTCAAGATATCAACGCCCCAGGTCTGTTTATCAACGCCTTCTGGAAACCGAAGCTGGCTTAAGGGTATTTTCATTTCTACAACGTACCCCTTATCGGTTATGTTGCCGGCGCTGTCCCATATCGCATTCCAGGAGGTATCTTCATTCTGTACTACATCATCAAAAATAGCATCAGTTTGCACCCCTAATGCATTTGCGAAAAACTCGAATGAACGTCTTTCATCATTAAAGGTATCAATAACTATCCCGACAAAATCATCTCCCCATGATGCGTCCCTGTCTCTATAAAATGCGCGGATCTTTTCTGGTTCGGGGTCAGAGGCTATAAAGGCAAGATAAAAATTTGCCCCATCCTCCATCATCATGGCTTCGGTATCTACCAGCGCGGGAACATTCTGTGACGGAAAGGTCTCATTATCAAGAGATACACTGGAAGCGGCTTCCCATTCCCCTGCATTTATTTCACCATCTATAACCGGCTTTACTTGACTGAATGGTATGTTGTGGCTGATATTAACTTCTCCTGCCTTGGCATAGGGTATCTCTGATAACAGAAGGAGTGCAATAGAACAGATAGCAAGATTGATAATCAGGACATATTTCACATAATTTTTACAGACTTCAAGCATCACATATCACTCCTGTGTTTTCAGGGTTATATATTTTTAAGGATTAAAAGGTTATTCGCCTTTTCGGATATAGATATTCCCATTTATCGTATTGAGATAAACCTTGTTACCGCCCCCGTTAATGCGTGCGGTTATATTGTTTGAATTAAAGAAAGGATTCATGTAATTTTGAAATGCACCACCTTTTCTGCCATCAATTTCCCCACCAAAAACCAGGTCTGTATCAAAACCTGTGTAAACATCCCCATCCATTGTCCGTGCCATGATATCGGCCTTTGCCTCTTTGGGTAAAGTGATATCTATGTCACCATCAACCGTGCTGAAATAGAGTGAACTATCCTTATTAACCCTTTTGAAGGATATGTTTATCTCCCCATCAACTGTGCTTGCAACTGCTTCACCAGTAATATTTTGTGCAGTAATCCTTCCATTTACTGTGCTAACTTCAATAACCCCTGTAAAATCCCTGATGGAAATATTTCCATCGATAATCCCGGTAGAGTGGGCAAATCTGCTTAAACCGGTAACAACCGGGGCAGAAATGGAAATATTTAAATTCTCCTGAATCTTTTGGACAACCTGCTGCATGCTTTTGTCAAACGCATTAAGCTCAGTCTCTTTTTCCTTTAACTCTGCTTCTAATCCTTTAAGCTTTTCTGCTTTCTCTTCAAGCTCACTGTTCTGTTTCTCTGACTGCTTATTCAGTTTTTTGAGATTGAGATTTTGATTTTTTAAAGCAACTCCGTTCCCAAGTTTTAGCGTTATACCGTTCGGGACACTGATATTCAGGTCAACATCATCATTTATTGGACGTGTTATATAGATTATATTGTCCTTTTTATTATTAATTATGTTGAATCCGCCTCCGCGTATCCTTTTCAGCCCTTTTGCCTTTTCATCCCTTGTGT
The DNA here is from genome assembly GCA_012513605.1 of Desulfatiglans sp. Taxonomy (NCBI): domain Bacteria; kingdom Pseudomonadati; phylum Thermodesulfobacteriota; class Desulfobacteria; order Desulfatiglandales; family Desulfatiglandaceae; genus Desulfatiglans; species Desulfatiglans sp. The sequence continues at coordinate 39,715 of JAAZBV010000154.1, forward strand.
CAGACTCATCAAAGATATCTTTACCTGCAGAAATCAAGACCTTGTCCCCATTATACCCTGTAATATTGAGATCACCATTTCCGCCTATCTGCAAGACCCTTTTGGCAGAAGGGTTTCCAAATTCCAGTTCATTGTTATACTGATTTTCCTTTGCCACGCAGATGCTGGCAGAAACTAAAATAAGAATAATGGTAAATTTGGTTATCATATTTTTTTTCATTTTATCCTCCTGAAACTAAAGACTATATAAACTGTTTCAATGCCTTTTTGGCCCTCTCTTTAACATGCATATTTACCTCAGAATCATTGATAATATTGATCAGGGCAGAAGATGCCTCGGGCTCTTTTATGGTTGCAAGCAGGTCGATCAATGAGACCTGAACCAGTGGTGATGACTGAAGGCCCAGTGATTTTACAAGCTCACGCCTTACATATTCATTGCCGGTAAAATTAGAGAGGGCATTCACGGCAGCCATCCTTACGTTAACATTTGAATCGCTGTTCAATATTAACAGTAATGTAGAGTAAAACTCTTTATCAGTATTTTTTACCATGCCTGTCATGGATAATCCGCGTATCCTTTCTGTCACGGAATTCTGATCAAGTATAGAGCTCATCACCACCTGCTGGAGCTGGTTTACATCTGACTTCAGTTGGACTATCTCATTTTTTGATTCTGTTTTTGACCCGATACTGAAGCCTGTTATAAGGCCGATTATAAGTAAAGCCATTGTTGAAGCAAGCTGAATCACCGGTCGTCTGGGCCACCATGATTCCAGCCATTTTACAAATGACACATGCCATTTTTCATCTTTGGTATTTTTCATGCCAAGGATGTATGAACCAATCATACTATCTATGTTTTTCTTCAGTTGGTCTGAGACCTTTTCCATCTTCAGATCATCCAGATCAAACCATATGGATTTTATAGCCTCCAGTTCAGTGCGACACTCTTCACATGATAAAAGGTGTGAATCTACCTTTTCAGCCTCTTTTTTATCAAGGCTGCCGTCCATGTAATCGATAATCAGCTCTTTTATATTATTGCATTCCATATCATTGCTCCTCTGCAATATTTATAAACTGGGCCTTTAACTCCTGCATTGCCCTGAATATCCGAACCTTTATTGCCCCTACTGTGCACTCGAACATTTCAGCTATCTGACTGTATGGCAATCCTGTATATTTACTTAATATAAGCAACTCCCTGTTATCAGGAGACATCCTTTCAAGCGCCCTTGTCAGGTGCTTTTTATCTGCTTTGGATGCGAGGGCGTTTTCAGGATTGTCGCTGTTTTCATCAGTCTGTTCAGAATCAACCTCCTCATCTGAAACCCTGTTTGTCTTAAAAAAATTTACCTTTTCATTTCTGGCTATTGCGTACATCCACACCCTGAAGTCAGCACCCTCTTTAAATGTATGCCTGTATTTCAGGATTTTATAAAAAACGTTCTGCACAAGATCCTCGCTCTTAAACCGCTCCCTGACCTGTAATTGGAAGTAATTGAACAAACCCTGGGCATGCCTGTCAAAAAGCAACCCCAGCTTATGGACATCACCATCTTTCACCATCAGCATTATTTCACGATCCTCAACCAATTCAGCTCCGGGACAATCTGTATTTTTGTTTATTAATACATCCTCTACAGGAAAAGGTTACACGTGCAATTTAAAAAGGTCAAAATAGATTTACTTATTACAGGTGAAATCACTCTTTCCATTGACAGAAGGCATGTTGAACTTGCCTTGTATTATGCTTGAAGCCCCAGACTTGAGGTGGTGGATCAGAAAAAACGAAGTATGGAATGCTGATCGGTGTGAAAAACAATAAATAATTCTATTTGTTTATAATGGAAAAATGAAAGAGAAGAAACAAAAGGCCCCGTTTTTTCAAGGCCTTTTTTTTAAAAAAAATTAAAGGGATATATCTCCAAGATTGATGTCTGCTGTTGTGGTATCAATCTTTTTGAATGTCTCTTTCTTTTTACCCTTTGTTATCTGGAGGCTGTATTCACCTTCGCCTAATCCTTCAAACTAGAAGTCACCATAGTTTTCGGTCTTGGTATTATGTCTCTTTATGGTATTCCTTTTAAATTATTTTCCCCTGCCACAATTTTTCAAGAAAATCTTTCCAGTGGAGACTATTTATATTCTCATTTTTTGATGCAACAGGATCTTGACTGGTGAGATAGAGGTCTTTAAATATACCCTCTTCATTTAGCGCCTTAAGCCCTTTATAATCAGAAGGGGTTATTCTCTGACTGGATTTCACTTCTATGGCGACATCTTCACCGATTAAAAAATCAACCTCATTACCATGAGTTGATCTCCAGTATGAAAGAGGAGATTTATTTCTTTTGTAACTGAGGTATGCCCTTAATTCCATGCAGATAAATTGCTCAAAACTTTTACCATACAGATCGGAGTTGCGATCAAGAGACTGCGTGCCGGACAGGGTATGAGTAACCCCAGTATCAAAAAAATAGAATTTTCCTGATTTTATTGCCTTTCTCTTTTTTGATTCTGTCCATGCGGGGATCAGAAATCCAACGAGTGTATCTTCCAGAAGTGATATATATTCGCGTACTGTTGATGCAGATATCTGACAGTCATTCCCAAGTTTCGTGAAGTTAACCACCTCGCCATTTGAAAGGGATATTGACTTTAAAAAACGGGCAAAAGGAGGTAGATTTCTTATTAAGCCCTCTGCCATAATCTCCTCTTTCAGATATATGTTTACATAGGCATCAAGCTCCTCGTCCGGATATTCACTCAGATAAACCTGGGGTAAACCGCCATAACGGAGGTATCTTTCAAGTTTAAAATCCGGCAACTCCCTCCATGTTAAAGGAAAAAGCCTTGCCTCCCAGACCCTTCCTGCCAGAAGATTTGCATTGCCTCTCCTGAGTTTTCTGGCGCTGCTTCCAGTCAGTAGAAAGCGAATTTTTCTGTTTTCTATGAGGCGATGGACTTCATTAAGAAGTTCAGGGATGCGCTGTATTTCATCGATTACAACAAGATTTGAACCACCTGCATTAATAATCTCTTCTATTTCATGAGGGGCACCTGACAGCCGGAGAAACAGGCGGGAATCAAGAAGGTCAATAACAAATGGTGAATCTGCTAATTGCTGCTTTATCAGGGTTGATTTACCTGTAGACCTTGGGCCAAACAAAAAAAATGATTTTTTATTAAGTATTTCTTTTAGATCAAGTAATCGTTTTATGAACATTCGACACCATCATCACTGTATTTCCGTATTTTCAGCAATATACTAGTTGATTTTCCAGAAGTCAAGGATAGTGTGCATATAATTATTCAGGGCATTATTAATAAAACAAAGAGCCCCGCCCGGCATATAACACCGGGCGGGGCTCTTGTTTTTGATCTTAAATGGGCTTTACATGAACCCTGATTAAAGGGCTATATCGCCCAGGTTAATGTCTTCAAGGGTAGTATCGAGCTTTTTGAATGTCTCTTTCTTTTTACCCTTTGTTATCTGGAGGCTGTATTCGCCTTCGCCCAGGTTTTCAAACCAGAAGTCACCATAGTTGTCTGTCTTGATGCTGTATGTCTTTCCGGTTGCTGCATTGGTAAGAACACAATCAGCATCCTCTATGATCTCCTTTGCCTTCGGGTCATACACTGTTCCGGCGATAAATCTGCCGGGCAGGTTGAGATAGTATACCCTTGGTTTTACCTGTTTCTTCAGCTCAGGCTTCCAGACCTCTGCCTTGGATATCAGCTTCTTGGCCTCATCTTCATCCATGAACTTCAGTGCGCCTGTCGGACATGCATCAGCGCACCTTGGCTCCACCCAGCCGTCATCCAGAAGATGGGCGCAACCTGTACATTTCTGTGCAAGGTTAAGGTCATCGTTATAGAAAATGGCATCATATGGGCAGACATCCAGACAGTTTCTGCAACCGGAACACTTTACTGAATCAATGATAACGAGGCCGTCTTCCCTCTTGTACAGGGCACCTTCAACCGGACAGGCCTCTATACAGGGTGCATTATCACAATGCATGCACATGTGGGGACGGTATGCAACCTTTACCTTTGGTACTGTACCCCTTACCCGCTCGGTAAGTTCAATCCAGAACTGACCTGCATCTGGCTGAGGTTTGGCTATAGGTGACCAGTCATTACCAACATGCTCATCCTTACATACTATCTGGCAGGCATGACATCCATTACATTTCTTGATATCTATTACAAATACTTTCTTTGACATAATTATTTCCTCCCTTCAACCCAGGCGTCAAACCTAAGACCTGAATCCGGATCATATTCTCTGTTGAAGGCATCAGGGTAATCGTTCATCCATTTACCCATCTGCTCAGGAGTAACCTTTTCGATGTTCACCAGAAAACCGCTTGTGGCCTGGCCTGCGCAGTTCTTTGAAGTAAGCCCTGCAGGTGTAACACAATTGATGGCGCCTCCTCTGTCTAGTTTACCCGGGATAATTGCATCAGCTCTTGCGCCATGGTCTACCGAAACAACCCCTGGCATTACCCTCTCAAAAACCCTGGCGCCGCAAAGTACAGCGCCTCTTTCGTTAAAGACCTTGACTATATCCCCGTCCTTGATCCCTCTTGCCTTGGCATCATTGGGATTGATCCAGCAGGGTTCATATTTATAACCGTCAAAACCCAGAACCTTTCCTGTATATGCCTCTCTTGTCCAGGTTATATCATCGCACTGTGCATGAACCCTCCACCTGCCATGGTTAGACATCAGAAGCAGCGGATAGAGCTTTGCCCTTTCGCTTGATATTCTCTCGTCATGGGTCTCGCTTCTTTCTATCCATTTTGGATATGGCCCGCGCTCCTTATCATCCGGGAAGTGCTTGGCTATACGCTCTGCATAGAATTCAAGCTTTCCTGATGGTGTGGGTAATGGGTTCTTCACAGGGTCCTTGTAGAAATCATAAAGACCTGCAACGTCATCTTCCCAGTCATCGGCAACAGGAAGCACGTAATACCCCTTTTCCTCAAACTCATCATAGCTGATATAGTCGCCAAAACCCAGACCATAAAATACATCCTTGATCAGGTCAGGGACTGATCTTTTCTCTGTAACCTCATCATACATATTGAGTTTTTTGGCAATCTCGCATACCGCCTCATAATTAGATAATGCCTCGCCAATCGGCGGGATAGCCGGTTTCATGCGTACAAGGCTCTGGAAACTTTCGCCGTCCCTTACGCATGGGGAGATGTCATCTGTCTCAACAATGGTCTTAATCGGCAGGATTATATCTGCATAGAGACAGTCATTTTCGAGCCAGGGATGCTGGGCTAGAACAAATTCTATCTTGGGGCTTCTTACGGTGTCAATAACATCGTTACCGCAGTTCCAGCATGTGATACGGCATGGTGTATCTGTCCACATCATATGGATCTCTGTACCGCCCTTCTCCTTGGGTATCGGGTATGAGTATTTTACAAACTGATCAGAGGTTGGAACCTCATGACCGCCAGTACCATAGAAATCAACCTTACCCTCATTGATGGCCTTTTCTATCATTGTCTTGGGGATCATCTGCTTGCCCCATGCGGTAGGTGTTATGCTATGCGGTTTCAACAGCCTGTCACCGTACTTTGTGCCCTTCAGACGCTCAAACATACCCATATGGCTGCCTGTCTTCTTGGAGACGATATTCCTTGGCATGCCCTGATATGAGATCTGAGCCTGATGAACTCCTGGTTTTCCAAGACCACGCATTCCTAAGAGAACGCACTCAAGCCTTGCCGGTTCATGTGCCAGCGGGCCTCTTATCATACCGCCGCCAAAATAGTGGCCTATGGTACAAACCTTCTTTGCCCAGTCCCTTGCAAGGGCCTTAATGGTCCATTCGGGTACGCCACACTTCTTTGACGCCCATTCAGGTGTCTTGGGTTCGCCGTCTTCTTCTCCTAAAACATATGCCTTTATCTTGTCAAAACCTACTGTGTGGGTCTTGATATACTCCTTGTCATAGGTGCCTTCCTTGACCCACATATAGATGATGGCAAGCTGCAGGGCTGCGTCTGTATTGGGCAGCACAGGTATCCACTTGTTTGCATGGATGGCAGCAGCATAGTTCAGGTCAGGGCAGATATATATCTGCTTGATCCCGATCTCAGACCAGAACCTTACAATATTGCTCGCATACTGGCCCCTGAAGCCCCATGGTGTTGTCTCAGGGTCACCGCCCCATACCAGAAGAAGCTGGGTATGTTCAGAGATATCTTTTATTATGTTATTAGCCGGATTCATCATGCCTATAAGGCCTGAGCCCCAGACATGTTTTGATCCCCAGTACCAGCCTTCCCATGAGTCAGGGTTTCTGATCTGCTGGGTAAACCCTCCCATCTTGTCAAGCAGCAGTGATGATGAGCCGTGGGTTGCATGTACAAACATACACTCTCCGTGGCCGTCGCCCTGTATCAGGATTGTACACGGACCGTACTGTTTGTGCAGCCTTCTGATCTCTTTAGCTATGAGATCTGTAGCCTCATCCCATGATATCCTTACAAATTTGCTCTTTCCCCTGTTCTGGGTATTGCGCTCTCCATCCGGATCCCAGTCAACCCTCTTTAACGGGTATTTAATCCTGTTGGGGGAATATACGCGTTTTTTATAGGCAAGGCTGAAAGGTGACGGAAGCGCCTTGTACATGGGCTCAAGGGTCTTCCCATTTTTGGTGATTTTCCATGGATTAAAAGTCTTGGGATCATATTTGGCATCAAAATGAAGAGGCCTTATTCTAACGATCCTGTCATTCTTAACATCAATCGCACATGGGGCCGCGCCAAAAATTCCTCCACTCAATCCAAGAGCCTTGTATACTGTTTTATCAGCCATACTTGCAAGCGGCTCTTTTACCTTTGTTTTTTTTGTCTTTTCTTTTACTTTTCCTACCGACATAGATCCTCCGTTAAAATTATTAATTCCAGACTCCCTTTTAAAGGTTGACTATAGCCTAAATATTATTACCGAAAGTAATATTTAAAGCGAAACCATAACCAACAAACCCTATAGGGTACTGACATGCCAAAATCATAACCCTGTACATTTTTTTTATTTTAACGCTATATCACCAAGATTCCTGTCAATATCCGTGCATATAGAATCAATAGTTACTGATTTCTTTCCCTTTTCAATCTTTAGATTAAACTTGCGATTATCCGATAGCCCCCTGAACCAGAAATCACCCCATGCATTGGTTTCAGCAGCTAACGTCTCCTTGCTTTGGCAGTCAGTAAGAGTACATATAGCGCCGGTGATAACTTCCTTTTCCTTTGGATCATAGAGTGTGCCTGCAACCCATTTTTTGGGTGTATTAAGATAATAAACCCTTGTCTTGAGTTTAACTTCGGGTTTAATCGGCTCGGCCTTTGTTATGTATTTTTTAAGATCCTTTTCTTCACCGAATCTGAGAGCATCAGTGGGGCAGTTATCAACACACCTTGGAACCTCCCATCCATCATCAAGGAGATGGGCGCACCCTGTGCATTTCTGCGCAATATTAAGACCATTGTTCATGAATATGGCATCATATGGGCAGACATCCATGCAGAGCTTGCAGCCTGTGCATTTTTCAGGGTCAATAATAACAAGGCCATCTTCTCTCTTATAGATTGCATCTGCTTTGCATGCCTTCATGCAGGGGGCATCAGCGCAGTGCATGCAGAGCATGGGTACATAGGTTACCATAACCTTGGGCACGGTTCCCCTTACTGTCTCTTTTATTCCAAGCCAGAAATGGCCCGTATCGGGCTGAGGTTTTGCATAGGGAGTCCAGTCATTGCCAACATGCTCATCCTTGCAGGCTATCTGGCAGGCATAACAGCCGTTACATACTGAAAGATCAATAACAAATGCCTTCATTATTTTTCTCCTCCCTCTAACCATGCGTTTACACAAAGTCCGGATGCAGGGTCATACTCCCTTTCAAACGCCTCCGGGTAGTCTCTTCTCCACTGGTCCATCTCCTCCATGCTCAACCTTTCCACCTGTACCAGATAGGCGGTTGTGGCCTGGCCCACTGCATTTCTGGAGGATGTGCCTGAACCGGATATGGTGTTGATTGCACCGCCTCTGTCTATTTCACCTACCTTGATCATGTCGACCCTTGCGCCGTGATCCATGTATGCCACATTGGGCCTAATCCTCTCTGTAACATAGGCGCCCGCAAGCACAATGCCCCTTTCGTTAAACACCTTGACTATATCACCATGTTTTATCCCCCGCTTTTCTGCCTCTGAGGTGTGTATCCAGCAGGGTTCATACATGTAGCCGTCCCAGCCCCTGATCTTGCATGTAGGCGCCTCACGTGTCCAGGAAATATCATCCGCCTGTGCATGCACCCTCCACCTGCCGTGATTACTCATGAGGATGAGCGGGAACATCTTGGCCCGTTCGCTTGATAATCTTTCATCATGGGTGGGCCCCTTTTCAATCCATTTTGGCACAGGGGGCCTCTCCTTGTCATGGGGGAAATTCTTTGCAAGGGCCTCTGAATAGAACTCAAGCTTTCCTGTTGGCGTTGGCAGCGGATTCTTCTCAGGGTCATCATAGAATTTCCTTAGCCCCGGGGAGTCATCCTCCCAGTCATCAGCCACATTGTAGAGGTAATAGCCCTTTTCCCTGAACTCCTTCCATGTGGTGAGTTTATCCAGGCGCATGTTTGCAAACATCTCCATTTTCAGGTCTTCATCTGTCTTGCCGCCTGTCATGGCCTTTTCCATACCGAGCTTCTTTGCCACCTCAAGAACCACCTCATAGTTGCTCTTGGATTCCCCCACAGGTTCTATGGCCTGATCACACAGTGCAACATTGGGTATGGATGTGCCGCCCCTGATGCTCGATACTATATCGCTTACCTCCATATGTGTATTTGAGGGAAGGATAATATCCGAAAAGAGGGTATCATTTTCCATCCAGGGGTGCTGTGTTACCACACATTCTATCTTCGGATTTCTTAGTGCAAGCTCTGTTGCATTTCCGTTGTTCCAGCAGGTAGTGCGGCACGGGGTGTCAGACCATATCATATGGATCTCTGTGCCCCCCTCCTTTTTTGGAATAGGATATACATACTTCTTGAACTGATCCTTTGTATCCACCTCTATGGCGCCTGAGCCGTAGAACGTCATTGGCTCACTGGCCTCGATCGCATCATGTATATATGTCTTTGGAATAAGCTGTTTCTGCCATGCGTTGATGGTTGTTAAGCTTGGAGTTCTTAACCTGTCCGCAAGGTCAGGGTTCCAGAAGAATGTGCCCGAAAGCCCGTTTGACCTTGGAAGCCCAAAATAGGTGATCTGATGATGATGCCTGCCTGGCCCGCCAAGGCCCTGCATGCCTAAGAGACATACCTCAAGACGTCCGGGCTCGTGGCTGAATGGCCCCCTTACGTAGCCACCCCCAAAATAGTGGGCAATGGATGTAACCTTTTTGGCAAACTGTCTTGCCAGGGCCTTGATCGTCCATTCAGACACACCGCATTTTTTAGATGCCCATTCTGGTGTCTTGGGTACATCATCCTCTTCTTCGCCCATAACATATGCCTTGAACTTATCAAAACCTATTACATGGGTCTTTACATATTCCTTGTTGTAGGTGCCTTCCTTTATCCAGGTGTAAGCGATTGCGAGCTGAAGAGCGGCATCTGTATTAGGTAAAACAGGTATCCATTTATCAGCGTGAACTGCACATCCATAGTTAACATCAGGGCATATATAGACCTGCTCTATGCCGGCCTCTTTCCAGAAATAGGTGAGGCGGCTTGGCATCTGCCCTGTAAAACCCCATGGTGTGGTCTCAGGATCACAGCCCCAGAAGAGCACCATCTCAGCATGTTCTGTCGTATCCTTTACAATATTTCCAGCCGGGAACATACCACCCTGAATACCCTGGCCCCATACATGTTTACTGCCCCAGTACCAGCCTTCCCATGAATCAGGGTTTCTTACCTGCTGTGTAAAGCCGCCCATTTTGTCAAGGAGGGAGCCTGAATGGCCGTGAGGGGTATGTATGGTCATGCACTCGCCGTGGCCATCTCCCTGAACCAGTATCCCGTAAGGACCGTACTGTTTATGAATCCTCTTTATCTCTTTAGCCAGGATATCGGTTGCCTCATCCCATGATATCCTTACATATTTGCTTTTTCCCCTGTTCTGGGGGTTGCGTTCACCATCAGGGTCCCAGTCCACCCTTTTCATGGGGAATTTGATTCTGTTTGGAGAGTATACGCGTTTTTTATAGGCAAGGGAAAATGGCCCGGGAAGTGATTTCCATGGCTGTTCAAAGACTTTTCCGTTCCTTTCCATCTTCCATGTCTTAATATCCTCTTTTTTATATTTCCAGTCGTAATGGAAGGGCCTGACTCTAACGATCTTGCCATCCTTGACATCAACCACTCCCTCACTACTGCCCCCTAGAAGCCCGCCCAGACCCAGAGCCCTTATAACTGTTTTATCTTTAGTCTTCCGGGACGCCATAGAAACCTCCTTAATATAGTTGTTATTTTAAGACATGTTCTATCTATACTACTAAAACAATATATTTTGCAACTACACTTTTAGACAGAAACTGGTTCTTTTATCAAAAAAACCCTGTCCTGTTCGAAAATATGGCGAACAGGAACAGAGTTCTTAAAAAAGAAGAACCAGTATTTTTACCTTTGACTAATCCTTTTCTGTAAGGGCAGTTCTCCCCCCACCCAATTGCTGAACAGTGCCATACTCTTCTGTCTTAAATACATTTTCCTGTAGATCATCCTCTGTACAGGGGTAGATTTTACAGAGTAGACAGGTGAGATCCGGTGAACCGTACATGGGGTCAAGATGGTCATTGCTTGTTAACACATTCGGGTTTGATATAAAAACCCCGTGATATGTTGTTGGCGACTCTTCCGGGTAAAAACAATTGGCTGTCGCCATAAGAACACCCTCAAGTATGCCAGGGAACACACGGCATTTCTGCCTGATCTTCCCCCTTGGGGACTCTATCCAGATCCAGTCACCATCTTTTATCCCATACTTTTTGGCTGTATTGGGATGAATCTGGGCTGTAGGATATTCCATAAAGCTCCTGAGCCAGGGGATATTCCTGTACTGGCCCAGGAAATAGAACGGCTGCCTGTAACCGCTGGTCATGATAACAGGATATTCCTTGTAAAGATCAGGGGTTGAAATCGGGCTTTCACCAGGTTCACGATATTGAGGGAGGGGATCATAGCCCAGTTCCTCAAGCCTCTTTGATACAAACTCAAATTTGCCTGTGGCAGTGGGGAACCCGCCCCCCTTTTTCCAGTAATCGGTTTTATACTTATAATATACCTGGTCCTTGCCCCAGCAGCCGCTTACCAGGTTTTTACTGAACTTCTTCCAGTCCATGTTTTCGCCCTTCTTTACCTGGTATGAGAGGCACTCCTCAACGTCCTTAAACCAGTGCTGAGGGGCAATCCTTTTACCTATTTCATTGAATATCCATATATTGGATTTTGCCTCTCCGGGCGGCTCAACAACCTTATTATGTGCCTCAATCATAAACCTGGGGTGCATATCATAGACATCGTCCATCTCAAGCCAGTGTGCCGAAGGAAGTACGATATCGGCGGCCTGGGCCATTGGCCCCATGAGCTGTTCACAGTGCACCATGAACTCCACCTTTTCTATGGCCTTTACCACCTCAGTCGTATTTGCCATATGGACAATCTGCTGCCCACCAACACTGAACCATACCTTGATTGGCGCCTCCCCTGAAAGGATGGCCTTTACCATTGTATCAGGGTTACATGTTCTGGCAGCGCCCATCTTGTATTTATCAATACCTATGATATGGCTTTTCATCTCATCGGTTAATGGAAGTTCAAGAAAAAAATCCTCAATAAGGCCTGTTTCCGGGAGCACCCAGCTTATCATGCTGCCGGGGCGTTCAATATTGCCGCACAGCCCCATTAAGCAGGTAATGGCCCTTAACGTGTGTCCGCAGTTTGCCTGACGCTCTAATGAGCTACCCACCTGGATACAGCCGGGTGTATCAATGGCAAACATCCTTGCTGCCTGTATGATCTTTTCCTTTGGCACCCATGTAATCTCAGAGGCGCGTTCCGGGGTCATGGGCATGACCCTCTCCTTTAGCTCCTCAAAGCCGAATGTCCACTTCTCAACAAATTCCTTGTCCCAGAGCCCTTCATTGATGATTACATTCATCATGGCAAGGGCAAGGGCACTGTCTGTGCCGGGCCTCGGTTGAAGATGGAGCGTGGCCCTTGAGGCATAGGCAGTCTGCCTGGGGTCTATAATGATAAGGTTTTTACAGTAATCAAGGGACTGTATAAACCAGTTGCACATCTCAGAGTCTGCGCTGGATATCTCAAGCTGCTTTGCCCACATGATCTGGGTCTTGGGGAACTCTCCACCCCAGCCGTGATAATCGCAGTAGAGCCTGCCGTAGCCTGTGACAAGCCCGTAAAGCCCCAGCCTCGGGCTGTGGCATACATAACCGGGTGTTATTACATTTGCTGTGCCTATTGATCTCGCAAGCCTGTGGGTATACCGGTTATACCCTCTTCCGGTGCCCTGTGATATTGCAATGGTATGAGCCCCGAAATTCTTTATGGCATCTTTCATCTTTTCTTCAATCGTATCAAGGGCCTCATCCCATGAGATCCGCTGCCACTGCCCTGACCCCTTGGGACCTGTTCGTTTAATAGGATATTTTACACGGTACGGGTTATCAATATGTTGAATGGCTGATAAGCCCTTTGCACACATGGTGCCCCTTGTGAGTGAATCAGGGTTACCTTCAATGTGCACTATAGCACCGTCTTCGGTTGTTACCTTTACACCGCAGCCGCCGTGGCAGCTTATGCAGGTTGTATAATGTATTTTTCTTTCGCCCATTTAATTCTCCTTTATCTTTCCAGCCTTAGAAAACTATGCTCTTCGGCAATATGGGTTTATATATTCCCACCTTGAGGATACAGTATTTCAGCGCAAATGCGCCTGCCGTGTGTCCTATAATTGCAATAACAAGAAGTAATGTTGTTATATCTCCAGTAAACATGCTTATAAAAGATATGGCAAGCGGCATGACAATACCGAAGAAAACAATCCCAAGCCAGAAAACAACTGCCACTCTCCCTACAAGGAGCTCCCTGACAGACAATTCCGCAGTTGAAGACTGGTATGATGCATTCATAAGATATGTCCCAAGAAGCACCGCATTTACCCCGAGCACGATCCGGCTGGCATATTCAAGGTTATGGAAATACTCAGGGCCATACACACCAACACCTCCGGCTAAAAGCCCTATTCCCATAACAAGTGCAAGGCCGTCAGCAATACCTGCATTCAGTATCACGATGGGAAGGATGCCCGTGTTCCAGAATGGGACACTCTTACAACAGCTCATCATGAATCCGCAGTAAATACCGGTAAGTATTACAAAGAACCCTGCTATAATCTTGAGGATAATATCTGCAGCATATACCATGTTATGGGCCTGACCGCTTGCAAGGAAGTCAGAGCCAAGGATGTATGATGTTATAAGCTGCAGAAAACCAAATATGCTGAAAAATACAGTAAATACAACGCCCCTTGCTATCCATGATGTCCGCCAGGCCCCTGAAAAGGGTGGCATTGTCCTCCAGAACCTCAAGGGTTTGCCAAGATAAATAAGATGAAGAGGCAGCTTTAAAAGCATTACAATAAGATACCCTGCAAGTGCGCCCCACCAGCTATCAACAAATATTGCAATCAGGTAAAGACCTGTACCAAGGGCAGAAAATACCTCAGAAAGCCACACAAGGATCCCCTGTTTTTCAATCCACTCTTTCTGCTGCATGGGTTTAACCATCCACTCATGGGTTATCATCCATTGACGAGAAGTTTGATATCGCATATATCCCTCCATTATCCTTAAGCTAAACCGTCAAAACGCTTTTTAGCGTCTGCATCTACTGAACTGAGGTGCTGCATGTTACTCCCTGTCTGTGCATGCAGAGGGGCCTTGTTCGACTCCTTGCCACCGATCCTGCCATCCACATAATAGACCGAAGGTTCTGTGCCATATTCAGGTTGAAGGGTAAAACCTTTGCGCTCCCTGATAAGCACAGAGACATTGCTGTCCGGGTCATCAAGGTTGCCGAATGTCATTGCGCGCGCCTGGCAGGTATTCACACAGGCGGGTGTGGCATCACGATCCTTTCCGGGTATTAAGCCCTTTTCTCTTCCGGCATCGATCTTTTCTGCGCAGAAATTACATTTTTCTGTTGTGCCCACCTGATGCGGATAAAGTTTCTTTCCCTTCTTTTCAAAACCGGTCAATTCGTAACCGGGGAAATAGCCCGGGTCCTTGTCCTTTGACAGGAAATTACGGTTCTGGTAGGGGCATGCAATAACGCAATACCGACAGCCGATACACTTGTTGGAGTCTATCACTACTATCCCGTCATCCCTCTGCGTTGTTGCCTCTGTCGGGCAGACCTTTACACAGGGGGCATCCTTGCACTGATTACACCTTACAGGAAAGGTGGTCAGTTCAGGTTTCCCACCCACATCGGTCTCAAGGGCCAAAAGCCTCGGCCATGTGACATGTAAAGGAAGGAAGTGTTCAATCCTGCAGGCTGCCACGCACGCATGGCATCTGGTGCATTTAACTAGGTCTATAACCATTCCCCATCTCATAATTTTCTCTCCTTTTCCGATATACAATCTGCCAGTAAACTACAATGTGGTACTGGCTAAAAGTTTTACATGCAGAAATAAAACAAAGGGATTATACTTTCAGGTATACCTGTTGTCAATTGTTAAATGTAAAAACGTATTACATTTATACGCTTGCTTTTTAACTTAAAATCACCAAATTAAACATTTTATATCTTAATTTAGATAATTAATTTTCTAACAGAAAAATATATTTTATGATTTTAAAAGCAAAATAATTCATTTAAGGTTTCGAATGCAAAACTAAAAAACTGCATCTGAAGTGACTAAAAACGAACAGGAAAATAGCAGTCTGATCCTTTTTATGGGGCAGGAGCATCTAAAAAAAAGATAAAATTTATTTAGTGTCCATCCGGAAACTGTCGTTTTTTAATTCTAGCGGTCAGCCATCAGCATTCAGCCTTCAGCAAAAGACTTTTAAACCAAAGAGTTAGCTGACAGCTGATCGCTGACAGCTGAAAACCCCATCCAGGATTTGGCTCTTTCTGGATGGACACTATGTATATCAGGCCTGGGCCTCGGTCTCGGCCTTTTCATCAAGTCGATTCATGATCGAATCTTTCATCTGCTGACCGGCTTTTATGCCATCCTCATTTTTGTCTGCCTTTTCAGAGAACATAGCAAAAAGACCGGTAAGGTAATCATTCATCATTGAGCGTACAGAGTCATGAGACTTCCCTGATTTTCTGGCTGATTTAAGTATGGTGTCAAGGGCATGATCCATCTTTGCCCATTCACTGCGGCCTTTACGCCCTTCACCTTTTGACTCGACAGCCTCTGAAACAACTGCCTGAACCTGCTCATAACTCATGGATTCTTCAACACTGATAGCTGCGTCAAGGCTTGAAAGGGAATCAAGACCAACAAACTCTTTTGCCAGTTTATTAAGGTCATCCACACTGCCTGTAAAGGATTTTTCCATAAGGGATTCTATAGTCTTAACAGCCGCAAGAACATCTTCATACTCCTCTTTGTCCAGATCACCTGTAATGGAAAGTGAAAGGCTGCTGCTGAGTTTACTCGTGTACTCATAACCCTCTGCATTAATTAATGCTGACCCTGATCGTAAAAGGCCGCTGTACGTGGCATAGCTCGTTTCAAGGCTGTTAGAAGATGAGATGGTTACCCTGTCACCGTCATCTGTGACAATGGTGATATCCGCGCTGTCAGTTTTAGCGTAGTGTCCCTGTACATAGTTGAACTGGCCGCTAGAATACCCGTCAAAACCATATTTATTATAGTTGTTATTTGTTAAACCTGTTGTGTTCATAATGAATCCTCCTCCCCAGGCAGATTCTTTTTTGATATTCTCCTTATCGGCAATAAATAAGTTTTCATTAATAAATAATAGAGGTTAAAAACTGATTAGCCTATTACCAGATGGCCTTCACATAAACTAGAATGAAAGGTTTTTTATTATAGTATTTCTCCATGCTCTCCGTTTCCTTGTATGGTTGAAGTGACAGACTAAAATTGAACTGCAAAGACGCAAAAGGCGCTAAGAAAAACAAAAATTATTTATTGATAATATAATAAAAATCTTTTCTCAGTGTCCTCTGTGGTGAAACAGACCAGAGGCATTATCACCTTTTAGCTTTGCCATATCTTCAGGTTCAATACCCGCGGTGTCTATCTCCCGGAAATACCTGTCGGGTTTAATCAGGGGATAGTCGGAACCGAACAGGATTTTATCATAACGGATAATTGAACCTGCTGTTTTGTAGATTGCCGGGTCATAAAGGAATGGTGATGCGGCTGTATCAAACCAGACATTAGTGAGGGCCTCTTTTAGCTCTTTTTTCAGAAGGGCATAAAAGAAGATACCCCCGCCCCAGTGGGCCAGGATTATTTTATTATCAGGATACCTATTGATGAGGTTCTCTATCTGTTTAAGTGTAATCGCCTGCTTGCCCGGATAGTGATGCCCAACCGGTTCATTCACATGCATGAGAAGAGGCGCATCATGAGCACGGCATACTGCCATAACATCGTTCATCCTTAAGATAATATCATCGGTCAGGGGCGAGTCATATACTGCCAGTTCACCCACGCCCTTAAGCCCTGACTTGAAACACCTCTCCGCCTCCCTTGCACCTTCAGATGAAACAGGGTCGAAGCAGCTTAAACCGATCAGTCTATCCGGGTTTGCTGCGACTGCCTCTATAATATAATCATTGTGCCGCCTGTAATTATCCGGGTTCTTCCACGGGAAACCGAACACAACAGCAACATCCACACCATCTGCATCCATATCCTGAATCAGGTTTTGGACACCCTCCAATTTTGATGTCTTATGGCTGTAAAGCATCTTAAATGAAGGCTCATCATCAAAGAAGGAGCTTCTTTTATCCCTGAAGATCGCAGGAAAGATATGGGTATGAGCATCAATAATCATTTTAAAAGCGTTTCAACAATATTCGGGACTTCACCCTGGGTAAATCCCGATATTGTCTTAATGATCTTACCTTCCCTGTTGATAATATGCATGGTGGGTATTGCAGCAGGGGAATCACCATAATATGTACCGCTTACAGTACCATCATCCCTCATCACAGGGTAATTTATCCCGAATGTCCTCATGAACTTTAGTATCTGCCCATCATCTGCCTGTGAAAGGGTATCCACAGAAACACCAAGCACGACAAGCCCCTTATCCCTGTATTTTTCCTGAAGGCGAACAAGCTCCGGGATAGAGAGCATGCATGGGCCGCACCATGTTGCCCAGAAATCAAGGAGCACCACCTTGCCGCGGTATTGTGAAAGTGTAATATCCTCACCTGTCATTGCCGTTAATGTGAAATCCGGGGCATCTATCGTCTTCACTTCGGCCTTTTCGTTGTCTTTCGAACAACCGGAAAAGGTAAAAGCCATAAATATGGTTAGCAGGGTTACGCATAACGCAATCAATTTAAATCTCATTTTGTCTCCTGATATCTGAATTTTGTATTAAGCCGCACGATCCTTAGCACGGGTTCTATCCTGCGGCCATTTAAAAACAATTGCTTTAAATATTTATCCTGTTCAATTATACTGCTAAATACTATTTTTTCACCGGATATGGAATAGTTAATATTAAAAATATATGAGGTAAAAAATGGTACAAA
This sequence comes from Desulfatiglans sp., assembly GCA_012513605.1. Taxonomy (NCBI): domain Bacteria; kingdom Pseudomonadati; phylum Thermodesulfobacteriota; class Desulfobacteria; order Desulfatiglandales; family Desulfatiglandaceae; genus Desulfatiglans; species Desulfatiglans sp. The sequence goes on from JAAZBV010000154.1 coordinate 57,542, forward strand.
AACCATATACATTAATAACCGCTTTTATTTTTTTAACACTGACCTTAATAAATACCTATGGTGAAACCATGATAAAATCAGACAGTACCACAAAAACCAGACCGGCCTCAGTTGCAGGTGCCTTTTATCCGGGGGATAGAGAAGAGCTGAAAAGAACCGTTGAGGGGTTGCTTAAAAATGCCGCAAAAGCAGATTCCACAGAAACAATATATGCTGCAATGGCGCCCCATGCAGGGTATGTCTACTCAGGGCAAATCGCCGCCCTTACATTCAAGAACATCTCAGATATTGAATTCGATACGATTGTTATAATAGGCCATGACTCATATCGCGATGCTGTGGCCTACACATGCCCTGTGGATTATTTTGAAACACCTTTGGGAAAAATTCCGATTGATAGAGAGATGATGGAAAGGCTAGAGGGTTTTAATAAAGGCATAAGGCCTGATACCTCAATCCACATAGATGACCACACCATAGAGGTACAACTCCCCTTTTTGCAGGCCATGAATAAAAATTGCAAAATATTACCCATCATGTTCGGGTTCCCTTCACCTCAAAACTGTAAAATACTTGCCGATGCCATAAAAAAGGCCGCAGGGGATAAAAAGGTATTTGTGCTCGCAAGCAGTGACATGTCACACTACCCCACATATGAGGGTTCAAATAAAATAGATAATAATACGTTGGACACGATCCAATCAATGGACATTGATAATTTTTTCAAGCATGTTTACAAACAGATTAAAGAGCCAGGTGTGCCTGGTCTACAGACCGCCATATGCGCGAGCGGGGGTGTGGGCACTGCCATACTGTTTGCAAAGAAGATGGGGGCGGATACGGCGCTGGTGTTAAAACATGCCAACTCAGGTGATGTGACCGGGGGTGATAAAACCAGGGTGGTCGGGTATTCGTCAGTGCTGTTCATTAAGAGGTAAACTTCATCACCTTTTTAATATACAGGATGACCATTTTTGCCTGATTTAATAGCAATAAAGGAAGGAGACCTTAAATAACTGACTATGTCTCAGATGCCACTCCATACCCTGTACAACCAGATGACAGACGAAGAGTTGGTCAGATACTCGCTTCATGATGAAAATGCATTTTATATCTTGATGAAACGGTATGAGCCTGCATTGCTCCGCTATATCAACAGGATCATGCAGGCCAGCAGGGAAGAGGCAGAGGATTTACTTCAGGAAATCTTTATAAAGGTATATCGCAACATCAACGGGTTTGACATCAACCTTAAATTTTCAACATGGTTGTACCGGATTGCCCATAATGAGGTCATCAGCCAATACCGTAAAAACAGGAGATACCGTTCTTCACTCAACATTGATGACGCAGTTAACGATTCACGTTTACTTGTTAATTTCCTGACCGATACCTTTAATATGGAATCTGATTACCTGGTGAGAGAAATGGGTGTAGAAGTAAAAAAAGTCCTTGAGAAACTGGCCCCGAAATATCGTGATGTTTTGGTGCTGCGTTATCTGGAGGAGTTAAGCTATGAAGAGATAAGCGATATCATTCAAAAACCTTCAGGCAGTGTGGCGACCCTGTTAAACCGGGCCAAAGAAAAGTTTAAAAAGCTTGCCGAACAATACCAATTAGAGAGGAAATAACAGAATTATGAGGGATATCAGCAGGGAAGTACTTGATAAAATAAAGGAGGAGGGCATTGTACCCCGCCCAAAAAGGTATTTTATTTTAAGGCGCTCTACAGTCTGGATACTCTTCTGCTTCTCAATTATCCTAGGGAGCATTGCGTGTAGCACAGTTATTTTCCGGGTTAAAAATGCGGAGTGGGATCTGTTCCACCATTTCAAAGGTAATTTGCTGGAATTTTTGCTGATATACACCCCATATTTCTGGGGCATCTTTATGATATTTTTTTCTTTTATTGCCTATTATTATTTCAGGCAGACACAAGGCGGTTATCGCTTTCGGGCCATAACAATTATTATTTTAAGCCTTTTGATTTCTGTTGCAGGGGGTATGGGAACATACTCGGCAGGTATAACTGAACGTATGGAAACGGTTTTTGAAGAGAAGCTGCCTTTTTATCATGGTGTTTCCTTCCATAGCCGGATGGTCTGGATGTCACCGGATAAAGGTCTTTTGGCCGGGAGGATTTCAGATATCACAAAAAGTGGATCATTCCTCCTGAATGATCTGGATGGCAACGAATGGCATATCAATGCTGAAGGAGCCGTATGGCGTGGCAGATTAACCCCATCCACAGGTCTTGAGATAAAATTGATCGGCACCAGGATCGGCCCGAACAGCTTCAGGGCAGATGAAGTGCGCCCGTGGCATGGCAGGAAAAACCGGGGTGCAAAAGACAGGCACAATTAATTTTATTAATAAAAAAATGAAAGAAAATTGAAGTACGTTTCGTATTACCTGTTAAACGCTGATTATGACATGCATGTATTAATTCAGGCTATTATCGTAAAGATATAACAGTTAACCTTTTACAAAGGAGATATATTATGAAACGTATACTGACAATAGCACTGCTTTCCCTATCTCTTCTGGCCATTGGCACATATTCCTATGCCCAGGGAGGGGGAAGAGGATATGGCAGGGGAAATGGTGGACAGGCAGGCAGGGGAATGAATTATGTGGACAAGGACGGAGATGGTAAATGTGACAAAATCGGCCAGCAGGGAACCGGAAAAGGATATCATAAAGGTCACCGGATGAGGGCAAAAAACGGCCCTGGCACCGCATCCGCACATGGTCCCAATTATGTGGATAAAGATGGGGACGGGGTATGTGACAATTTCAAAGAAGCAAAATAATCTGTTCTAAATTTATTTCTTGCCTTTTTATAGCTGAGGCCCTAAAGATAGGCCTCAGCCTATAACATTTTTTAATTGGAAAAATATGGAATCTCAATCCCATCTCTCAATCACCCCATTCGAAGCCCTGGTAAGTAACGCTATATCAAGGCCACTCGTAGAGCATATTTATACCGCTGATCCGGCTGCGCATGTGTGGAACGGGAGGATATACATATACCCATCGCACGATATTGATGCCGGGATACCTGAGAATGATAATGGTGACCATTTTGACATGCGGGATTACCATGTACTCTCTATGGATAGCATAGATGGCAAGGTTACTGATCACGGGGTTGCCCTGGCTGTTAAGGATATCCCCTGGGCCGGTCGCCAGCTCTGGGACTCTGATGCTGCGTATAAGAACGGCAGATATTTTTTATATTTTCCTCTAAAGGATAAGGAGGATATCTTCCGAATTGGCGTTGCTGTGAGTGATAACCCCGTAGGCCCGTTCATACCTGAAGCAGAACCGATAAAAGGGAGTTTCAGTATTGACCCGTGCGTGTTTAAGGACAGTGATGGTACGCATTACATGTATTTCGGCGGCATCTGGGGCGGCCAGCTCCAGCGCTGGTACAAAGGTAAGTATGACCCAACAGGGCCGTTTCCAAATGCTGATGAGCCTGCCATACCATCGTTTGTTGCAAAGCTAAGTGACAACATGCTGGGGTTTAATGAAACACCAAGGCCGGTCAGGATAGTTGACAAAGCCGGTAACCCGCTGCTTGCGAGTGACGAAGACCGCAGGTTCTTTGAGGCATCATGGATGCATAAACATAATGGTATCTACTATTACTCATATTCAACGGGCAACACCCACTTTCTCTGTTATGCCACAGGTGATAACCCCTATGGACCGTTTACCTATGAAGGGAAAATACTCACCCCGGTTATCGGCTGGACAACCCATCATTCCATCATAGAGTTTAATAAAAAATGGTATCTCTTCTATCATGACTGCACAGTGTCAGGTGGTAAAACTCACCTGCGCTCCATCAAGGTAAGTGAACTGCGCTACAATGAGGACGGGACAATCCAGACCATCCACCCCTATGGTGATTTATCACCGGTGTGGTAGCTAATAATATAAAAGGAGTTTGTTATTCAGGCGCAGAAGACAAACAGTCTAATGGGTGAAAAATAATTTTTAAGCCTTGAATGTTGAATCAGTTATTTAAGTTGAAACATTATCTTTCCCAATTATATAATGTTTAACGCAAACATTAAGATTTTGTTTACTTTTAAGCAGTAATTTACTTATTACCTTCGTCCTGCTTTACTAAAGGAGAAACTTGACGCATTATGGGATTACTGTTTGAATGGGATCCGAAAAAGGCATGGAGGAACATAAAAACTCATGGTGTTTCTTTTGACGAGGCGAGTACGGCGTTTAGTGACCCGTTGTCACAGACAATTGAAGATCCCTTGCATTCCGAATATGAAGAGCGTTTTGTGCTCATTGGGCAATCCATTCAAGGGAGGCTTTTAGTTATCGTTCATACTATAAGATGGGCGAGAGTACGTATTATCAGTGCCAGGCTGGCAACAAAAAAAGAAAGGTTAAGATATGAAGAAAATGAAGAATGACCCAGATATGCTGGAAGAATATGACTTTACCGGTGGAATCAGAGGGAAATATGCGAAACAATATGCGGAGGGTACCAATGTTGTGGTTATTGACCCTGATGTAGCAGAATATTTTCCCGACAATGAATCAGTTAACGAGGCTCTCAGAGGTTTAACTGCAATTATCAAAAGAAAAAAGATGGCTGAACAAGGGCATAGAGAGGGGCGATCATAAACTAGCGACACTCATGTCTTCTGGGTATTTAATTTTATACCCTGAATTTCAAATCTTGAATGTTGAATCTCGATCTTTTTCCTTGATTTTCCAACCTCTTAAAATATCAAACCCCTATTGATGTAAAAGCAGAAAAAGCAGGTTGAATTGAGACATGAAATGGTATACAATTGAGTCTCAATTGGAGGTGTAATGATTATGAAGTTATTGAGTGTAAGAGAACTAAAATCCAAATCTTCTCAGGTATGGATTGATCTCTCTGAACAAAAAGAGATGATTATCACAAATAATGGAAAACCGATTGCCATTCTATCGTCGGTAAATGAAAACAACCTTGAACAGGTCTTGTCTGCATTCAGGAAGACGAGAGCAGTTCAGGCTGTTAACTCAATGCAGTATGAATCGGTACGCAGGGGGACAGACAAGATATCCCTGGAACAAATCAATGAAGAGATAAAAGCAGTACGTTCAAAGCGGAAAAAATGATAATCGTCCTTGATACAAATGTTCTGGTCTCAGGGCTTCTTTCACCCTTTGGAAACAGTGGCGAAATCATTCGTATGGTTTCTACCGGAAAACTGGTTTTAGAATATGATTCAAGAATCTTATCAGAATACAGAGAAATCCTTAACAGACCCAAATTCCAGTTTAATAAAGAAATGATTGCGGCTTTTGTTGAATTTATAAAGAGTACCGGTCAGGTAGTTTCAGCTTCACCATTAAAAATACAACTGCCAGATCCTGATGATGCACCTTTTCTTGAGGTTGCTATTGAAGGAGACTCTGAATATCTGATTACAGGGAATAAAAAACATTACCCAGCAAAATATTGTAAAGAGATCAAAGTGCTGTCCCCAAACGAATTTATTGACACCTATCAAAAAGCAATAGCATCTGAATAGATACATCAAGATATAAAAATTAAAGCATCTGGTAGGGGTCTATATCAATCATCATGCTTACACCGCTCCCTTTAAGCATGGGGGTTGATGCATCCCTTACCCGCTCAAGAAAGTAGTGGAGCACATTACTGTTTTTGCTTTTTAAAAGTATCTGCCACCTGTACTTACCCCTGAGCTTGGAGAGAGGCGCCTCCGCAGGGCCTAAGACCTGAATGGTTTTCCCCTCCCTTGGCCAGTTAGCAAGGATATGTTTCATCTCATGAGCGATCTTTTCCGCACCGGCCTTTGTGTCATTATTTACATTACCTGAAAACCTGATACATGCAAGATAACCGAATGGCGGATATTTCAGCATCTCCCTCATCTGTTTTTCACGGGTGTAAAAGGTTGCGTAGTCATGATTCTTTGCTGCCTCTATCGCATAATGACCGGGGTTAAAGGTCTGTATAATAACCTGACCCCTGTCAACACCACGGCCAGCGCGTCCAGCAACCTGAGAGATTATCTGGAAGGTGCGCTCCCCTGCCCTGAAGTCAGGAAAGCCCAGGGAGAGATCAGCAGAGACCACACCAACCAGCGTGACATTCGGAAAATCATACCCCTTTGTCACCATCTGGGTGCCCACGAGTATATCCAGTTCATTATTGCTGAAGCTCTTAAGAATCTTATCTATCTGCCCCTTTTTCCGGGTGGTGTCACGGTCAAACCTTGCTATCCTGGCATATGGGATGCCATCTGCAAGTTCATGTTCAAGCTTTTCCGTGCCAAACCCATAGGGGATCATCCCCTCATGCCTGCATAAAGGGCATCTGTTATCAGGCGCTATCCTGTATTCACAGTAGTGGCAGACGAGCTCCCTTGCATGCAGGTGGTAAGTGAGTGTGAGGTCACAGTTGGGGCACTTAACTGATTCACCGCATGCGGGGCAGAGGTATATCTTGCTGAACCCCCTCCTATTTAAAAAGAGGATGGCCTGCTTTCCCCTCTCATAATTCTCTTTAAGGGCATTTTTTAATACCTTGCTTAATAGTGTCTTTTTATCCGCATGCCCTGTCTCAAGCACGGTCTTCATATCCACTATTCGTATATCGGGCAAAGGCCGCTGTTCCACCCTCTCAGGCATTTGAAGGAGGTGATACTGCCCTTTTTCCGTGTTGTGATATGACTGTACAGATGGCGTGCCTGCACCCAGCACTACAACCGCATTCTCCATCTTTCCCCTTGCAACAGCCGCATCCCTTGCCTGGTACCTTGGCGACTCCTCCTGCTTGTATGATGAGTCATACTCCTCATCAACGATAATAAGGCCAAGCCTGTTAAGCGGGGCAAAGAGGGCAGACCTTGCACCTATAACAAGGTCTATTTTACCCTTTGCCATCATGATCCACTGTTCATACCTCTCACCATCAGAGAGCCCGCTGTGAAAAATAGCGACCCTGTTGCCAAGCCTTGAACGGAACAGCCCCTCGGTAAATATGGTAAGCGCTATCTCCGGCACAAGCAGGATCGCCTGCCTGTTTAATGATATGGCATGAGAGATGGCATTATAATAGACCTCTGTCTTACCGCTCCCTGTTACCCCATATAAAAGAAATGTGGAAAACTTCCCTTTATCCATAACTCTTTTCATGGCGGAAAGACAGTTCCCCTGCTGCTCCGACAGGAGTGGCTGAGGGCTCCGGATTATCTCCTCAACCGAATGGTTTATCCTTGCTACCTCTTTCTGATATTTTTCAAGCACACCCCTTTTTACCCACTTGTCCACAAGGTAACCACCATTGGAAAACTTTTCACAAAGTATCCTTAAAGGCAGGCCATCCTCTGCTGTAATACACTCAAGAAAGGCGACCTCATTATCCGCCTTTAAGCTGATACCCCTTGCATTCAGGATATCCCTGATATTTTTATCATCCCTGCACCTCACATATGTCCACTTAAGCGGGCCTGTCCTCTCCTTTTGCTGATGTAGTTCAATGGTGATCAGCCCACGGTTTTCAAGCTGGTAAAACCTGTAAAGGGGAGAGGGAAGGCGCTTCCCCGGGTTCTCCCTGACCCAGACAAGCAGATTCCTCTGATCCGGGGTAATGTCATATGAATCAATCGCCTCAATACCCTTTTCTGTAATGACCCCTGACTTGAACTGGTGCGCATTAAGACCACCGGGCAGCGCTGATTGTATAACCATGCCTAAAGGGTGCATGTAATATTCTGATATCCACCTGAAAAATGGGATAAGATTGGGGCCAAACAGAGGTGCGCGATCAAGGATATCCTTTATATCTTTCAGCTCATAATCGGTTGGGGTATTTCCCCTGAATGTTTCAACGATATAACCTGTGACCTCCCTGTTCCGCACAGGCACAAGCACCCTTTTACCGATAGCGATATCTGGTAAAAAACCATCAGGCACCGAATAGGTAAAGATACCTTCAAGGGGGGCGCATATTGCCACCCCTACAGTATGCTTCTTTGCTTCTGCCATAACAGGCTCTTACCGGTACTGCTCTTTATAGGTCTTAAGGACATCCTGAAGGTGTTCTGTGTCTGTCTCAGAGTTATTTGGAGAGGGCGCAGGAGTAATCTTCTCAGGTTCAGCCTTTTGAGGGAGCTGATATTCAGGGTTCTTGTTCATGGGCAGGGTATTCACCGGGATATTAGCCTCAATACTCTGTACCGTGTATTTTTCTGTGAGTGAGTCACCCTTTTTGTATATTATTTCAAAGGGGTGCCATCCGTATCCTGTTTTCTGGTAATCCCTGAATGTTACAGTCACAAGTGCATCCTCACCCGGTATGAGGTATGATATCAGTAGCGGCAGGAACCTCTCTTTTTCGACAATAAGCCTGGGGCTGTCAGTTTCCATGCCTCCGATCATGAACGAAATCACCCCGTTAAGCCTGGTATAAGTGGTCTGTGATATATCCACCCCGATGGAAAGCAGCAGCCTCTCTATCCTTTCACGGCTGTTCGTGACAAAGAGCTGGCTATATAAAAGATCGGGTAAAACATGATCCCTGTTACCCATACGGTCAAGGGCCTTTACAGAAAACCTGTCCGGAGACTCAAGCCATATCTGTTCCGTGAACACCCTTTCATTTGTGCCTGATGTCTGAAGGGTGGAACGTATTATTGAAACGGTACGAACCTGCTTGAAATTATTGCACATGAAATCAAGCAGCTGGTCTGACGGCATCACATAACCTGCTACAAAGGCGCCCTTTAATAAAATGAGCGGCACGGCCAGATAGATATAAAACTTTATCCTTTTGAGAAAAGACTTATGTGTCATTTGTATTATGCAACTCCCATTCTTGTTTTTTTTAAAAAAATATCAGCATTAAACCCATGCCTGTTACAGATGCATCTTGTTCATACTTTTAAGTATACTCCTCTGACGGGCCAGCACATAACTGCTTGGCCTTACAGGCGACCATCTATGGGGATTTGGCAATATGGCCGCCATAAGTGCTGCCTCTTCAGCAGTAAGTTCGGATGCACTCTTATGAAAATATTTCCTTGAGGCCGCCTCAGCGCCTATAACCCCGGTACCCCAGTCCACGGAATTCAGGTACAGCTCCATGATCCTCACCTTTGGCATTACTGCCTCTATCAGCACAGTATAGTATGCCTCAAGTAGCTTTCTAACGATATTCATGCCCTTCCATAAAAAAACAGAGCGGGCCATCTGCATTGTTATAGTGGATGCCCCCCTCACCCTTTTCCTCTTTACAATATCCTTTACAGTCTTGTTCAATTCCTGGTAATCAAAACCGCTGTGGGAGATAAACCTCTGATCCTCTCCTGCCATCACTGCCCTGACCAGGTTTGGAGATATATCCTTCATTGATCTCCATTCGCCCTTTGGTATAACTAAATCTCTGGATGAAAAAATATTATGTATCCGGATCGTTATAACCGGTATAGTAACAGGAGGATTTATAAACCTTATTGCATATACCTCAAGGAGCGATAACATAATGAGCAGGAACAATAACTGTGTAAAAAGCCTTACGATCCGGAAGAGCAATCCCTTTTTTCCTGTCTTTACCATTGCGGATCAATCACTCTCTGTCTTTTTCTTTATCTTATCCCAGGCACTGTTCATATCTTCAAAGGATGCCTCGCCAAGCTTTATGCCGGAAGAATTAAGTTCATGATCCATCCTTTTAAACCGGTCAACAAACTTGCTGTTTGCATCCCTTAACAGCTCTTCACTGTTGAAATCCCAGTGCCGTGCAAGATTAACAAGGCTGAAAAAGAGATCACCTGTCTCTTCCCTGACGCGGCTCCTCTCCCCATCTTTTATTGCATCTGAAAGTTCTTTAAACTCCTCTTTGACCTTCTCCCACACATCCTCTTTTGTTTTCCAGTCAAACCCGCTCTTTGAGGCCTTTTTACTCAGCCTGTGTGCCCTTAAAAGTGCAGGAAGACAGAGGGGCACCTCCTCAACTATGGAGGATGCTGTTTTATTTATATTTCCCTTTTCCTGCATCTTTAGTTTCTGCCAGTTCTGCTTAACCTCTTCGCTATTCTCTACAACCATGTCACCAAACACATGGGGGTGCCGGAATTTCATCTTTTTAACAATGTTTTTGATGATATCAGTCATGCTGAACAGGGCCTTTTCATGGCTCAGCTGGGCCAGAAACACGATCATAAAGAGGAGGTCGCCAAGCTCGATGCACATCTCTTTGTAATCCTCTTTCTCGATTGCATCAAGGGCCTCATAACACTCCTCAAGCAGATACATCTTCACGCTTGCGTAAGTCTGTTCCCTGTCCCAGGGGCAGCCCTCAGGGCTCCTCAGTTTTTCGGTAAGCTCAACCAGCTCAATAATCGATGCAGCCAGCTCTTCTCTACTTTTCAGGTCGGTCATTTTTGTCTTTTTCTTTTATGATGCTGTTTAGTCGGTCAGCCTGCCCCACTATCTTCTTTTTCCATTTATCATAATGATCCGGTGATACAAGGCCCGTGATAGACTGGTATGACCTGATAATCCATGGCGCAAGGAAGGATTCGGATATCATGGGGCCGTTTTTAGGTGTATAAAAGGTAAGTATAATTATAAACACATAGGCAAGGAATATGGTCTTTATCACAGCAAAAAGCCCGCCCGTGAGCCTGTCAAACCATCCGAGCGATGCCTTTTTGAAAATTAGCCTTATACCCCATCCCGCCAGATTGCAGAGAATTACAAACAGTACGAATATCAGGGCAATACTTATGAGCGGGATAAACCTGTTATCAGGCAGATAATCCCTTAAGACCATTGATAGTTCCTGCTGATACACCATGCCGAGCCATATGCCCAGGATGATACCGGCAAGGGATGCCACCTCCCTGATTAACCCTCTTACAATGCCCTTGACGGTAAAGTATAAAAGGGGAACAAGTATGATATAGTCCAGAATATTCATAGGAAATCTTTACCAGAGGAGGATCGAACAGGTCAAGGTTAATATATTGTTTTAATCCAAATTATAATGTGATAATAGTTTCGGGTTTTTCAGGGGCATCTTCAAGAAAAAGGGGAAAATATTCCGCGACTTTTAACCGGGCCGGGCAGATATCACCCGGTATTTATATGGCCTGCATAATATGGATTTACAACAAAAATTAGAGCTTTTAAACCGCATAAGCCTTGACCTTAACCAGGTAAAGGACCTCGATATTCTACTTGAGCGGATACTTGCAAATGTAAGGCTCTTTCTTGATGCAGATGCAGGTTCCATTTACCTGAAGGAGGGTGACAGGCTCAGGTTCAGCCATTCACAGAACAATACCCTACAGAAACAGCTCCCCCCTGGCGATAAGCTTATTTACAACACATACACCATACCTGTGGATACAGGATCGATTGCAGGTTATGTCGCAAAAAACAGGAAAACCATTTCAATCCCCGACGTTTACAACCTGCCCAAGTCAGCGCCATATTACTTTGATTCGGAGTTTGACAGGCTTTCCGGGTACAGGAGCAGGTCCATACTGACCGTGCCCATCACCAACCAGAGAAACGATACCCTTGGTGTTATGCAGCTGATCAATTGCATGGATTCTGGCGGGAATATAATACCATTCCCAGACTCAGACCAGCCGCTTGTGATTCATTTTGCATCAAACGCAGGGCTTGCAATAGAGAGGGCACAGGCCACAAGGAATACCCTGCTCAGGATGATAAGCATGGCAGAACTGAGGGACCCGAAAGAGACAGGGGCGCATGTCAACCGTGTTGGCGCATATTCGGTTGAAATATATGAGGCATGGGCAAGGGCAGCGGGTGTATCAGAGGAGGAGATAGAGCATAACCGGGATCTGTTAAGGATGGCCGCCATGCTCCATGATGTGGGAAAGGTTGCCATAAGCGATATAATTCTTAAAAAACCTGCAAGGCTAACCATTGATGAATTTGAAATAATTAAGTCCCATACATGGCTCGGCGCAGGGCTTTTTAAGGACGGGCAGTCGGACTTTGACTCAGTCGCTATGGAGGTGGCCCTGAACCACCATGAAAAATGGGACGGCACAGGGTATCCTGGCTTAAGTGATGAAATAAATGAGATACATAATAAACTATTTCCCAATGAGGATATAAGGCACACTGCAAAAAAGGGAAAGGATATCCCACTCTTCGGCAGAATTGTCGCAATTGCCGACGTTTATGACGCACTCTGCTCGCAAAGGGTGTATAAAAAACCATGGGATGAGTATGAAATAATTAACGAAATCAAAAAATGCTCTGGCAGGCACTTTGACCCGGATATAGTGGCTGCCTTCTTCAGATGCTACGACATATTGAAAAATATCTCCCAAAAATACCCTGATCATCAGTAAATCGATAGGGTCAAAAGATTACCCATCAATTAATTTTTTTGCAGCATAAAATATATTCACCTTAAGGGCATATAATTTGCATATAATTATACATTATTTTTATAAAATATGGACATTATGTGCGAAAAGATTTTATTGATAAGTAACACAGGCAAGGATGAGGAGGCGCTTAAAGAGCTCCTCAGCACAGATCAATATAAGATTACCAGCGCCCCCCTTAACATGGGGATAGAAAAGGCATTAAGTGAAGATGGCCCTGCCCTGATCATTGTGGATTATGACCTGATAGGGGAAAAGGCCCATATTTTCTACAGGTTCCAGCAAAAAAAATCCAGGGCATGCATCATTTTTTATGGGCAGGATATTGCATCAGAGGAGCTTAACATGATGCTGCAACAGGGTATCTATGCCTATATCCCGAAGAGGTTTTTTGCTGATCGCCTGAAGGAAACAATTATCGGGGGGCTTGAAAACAGGCGCGCCTTCATAGAGATACTTGGGATGATGGGCAGCCTTAAGGAACTAAATATAAGGCTTGAAGAGGAAACAGCATCACTCAAGAAGAGAAACCGGGAGTTGAGCTTTATAAATATCTTAAGCAGTGAGATATCCTATGAGGCGGGCTGGGCAAATATCTTACAGAGAATGATAGATGCAGGGCTCCCGCGGGCAGTGGAATACACCCTCTTTGGCCTTTTATACAGGATGGGTTCACACTGGAAACTTGCCATGCATGCGGGCACAGGAATCAGTCCTGAGAATAGCAGGCTTATTTCTGATATCATTCACAGAGTAAATTCCGACTACAGTCAGGAGATACCTGAAACCGGCATGGACTTGGACTATATCCCCATTAATAGACCTGGGGTTACCTCATGTGAACAGATTGATATCACCCCTCTTCGTCTTTCAGACGAAACCCTTGGTTTTATGATGTTTAGCGGGGGACAAGCAGCAAACAAAAGTGAAGAGCCTGTCATGAAACAAACGCTAAGAAATATGCTCTCCCTTTCGCTCAAAAATGCTCAGGAGTATTACAATTTGAAAGAGGCATCTGTAACAGACAGCCTTACAGGAGTCTATAACCGCAAAGGTCTATTTGATTTTCTTGAAAAGGAGCTCCCAAGGGCAGACCGGTATAAAAAGCCAGTCTCTCTGATTCTCACAGATATGGACGATTTTAAAGGCATAAATGATACGATGGGCCATCAGGCAGGCGATTATGTCCTAAAAGAATATGCCTCCATACTTAAAAAATCATTTCGTCTGCCAGATATAGTAACCCGCTTCGGGGGTGATGAATTTGCTATCCTTCTACCTGAAACAGGGCTCAAAGAGGCCCATGCCATCATGCAGAGGGTGATAGAGGCACTGGATAAGCATACCTTTGAATGGGGCTTAACGAGATTCAAAATAAATATCAGTTATGGGATATCTAACAACGATGAGTTGATAAACCACAATGATCAGGATGCACTCATCGGGCTATCTGATGCAAGACTCTATGAACATAAAACGGTCAGGTTCAAAAAGGTTTCACCATATTAAAAGCTTGCATATTCTTTTATACTCATGCACCATATCTCTTTCTTTGAAAGGGAGGCGCTTTATCTCATGACCAGTATAAATATTTCAGAATACAATGAAAATAATACCATAAAAAAACAGATTGACCGGGGTAAAGGTCTCTCCATTGACTCTGATAAATTCAGGGAGGGTAACCGGATATCCATTGATATCACTAATATCTTTAATGCGCCTGGTGATAATGACATAAAAAAGGATGATATTGAGTCCATTATCTCAGATGTGGCAACAGCCCACAGGATGCTCCTGGCTAACAAGGGAGACATCATGGATAACAATATCCCCATGACAGGCTGGGTTGATCTCCCGGTAAATATCTCAGCAGATCATATAGAAAGGATCAAGGCCCTCGTAAAAAAAATATCCCCAAAGATAGATGCCTTTGTATCGCTGGGGATCGGGGGCTCATACCTCGGTGTTGAGGCCACCATCAAGGCACTCACCCACAACCATTTCAATCAGCTAACTAGAGAAGCAAGGGGAAACGCACCTGAGATCTATTTTTTAGGCCAGAACATGGACCCAGACTATTTCAGGGACACCCTTGATATGCTTGATGGAAAACGCATTGCAGTAAACGTGATCTCTAAATCAGGGACAACCACTGAAACAGCTATCGCATTCAGGATCATCCGCAGACTCATGGAGAAAAACAAAGGCAAAGAGGCAGACAGCTTCATAATAGCTACAACCGATAAGCTAAAGGGTGCGCTCAAAAACCTAGCAGATAAAAAGGGTTATGAGACCTTTGTTGTGCCTGATGATATAGGCGGCAGGTTTTCTGTTTTGTCTGATGTTGGACTTATTGGGCTGGCAATGGCGAATATAGATATAGAGGAGTTTATAGCCGGGTTTAAATCCATGCGTGAGATTACCCATACTGACGATTTCTGGAAAAACCCGGCGCTTGTGCATGCGGCGGTTCGCCATGCTGCATGGCTTAAGGGTAAAAAGATAGAGGTAATAGCAACCAACTCAAACTCCCTCATGCCTGTTGCAAGGTGGATGGAGCAGCTCTTCCCTGAAAGTGAGGGGCACAGGGGCCACGGCATGTGGCTATCCACATCACTCTACTCTGAAAAGCTCCATGCGAACGGCCAGATGGTGCAGGATGGTGAGAGAAACATCCTTGAGACATTCCTTCTGCTTGAGAGACATGATAATAGCATAGATATCCCGGGGGATGCGGATAATATTGACGGCCTCAATTATTTATCTGACAGGGGCCTTGATATGAATTTCATAAACAGAAAGGTGATAGAGGGGCCTGCATGGGCGCACTATAAAGGCAGTGTTCCAAACATGACCATAAATATACCAGAAAGAAATGCATTTAATATAGGCCAGCTCTATTACCTTATGGAAAAGTCGGTTGCCATAAGCGGGTATCTTTTCGGTCACAACCCCTTTATACAGCCCGGCGTTGAGGCATATAAAAAGGCCATGTTTGCAATGGCTGGTAAACCGGGGTATGAGGATGAGGCCAAAAAGATGGAGAAAGAGATGGCCGGACAGGAGCGAATAATCATTAAATGAAGATGATATCTATAGTAATCGCAACCAGGAACAAAGGGAAGGTGGAGGAGATCAGGGAACTTTTACATGGCTATGATGTTGAAGTTAAAACCCTTGATGATTTTGATCCAATACCAGAGGTTATTGAGAACGGGAAGAGCTTTGAAGAAAATGCCCGCATAAAGGCGATCTTTACCGCAAAGGCGCTAGGGCTCCCTGTAATAGCAGATGATTCAGGGCTTGTTGTGGATGTGTTAAATGGCGCCCCCGGTGTATATTCTGCCCGGTACGCAGGGGATAAGGCAACAGATGCAGAAAACAACCTTAGACTTTTAAAGGAACTTAATGGGGTTAAAAATAGGAATGCCCGTTTTGAAACTGTTGTAGCAATAGCCCTGCCCAATGGTGAAGCCAAAACATATGCCGGTAAAGTAGAGGGAGTAATATTAGATACCCCTGATGGTAACATGGGCTTTGGTTATGACCCGCTCTTTTATTATACCCCCTTCTCAAAGACATTTGCCCAGATGACAAATGAAGAAAAAAACAGAATCAGCCACCGGGGCATGGCCTTTAAGAAACTCACAGGGGAGTTTGACAAAATATTAATTTGGATGGCTTCGTAAAAAAGCTGAATCTGACACAAAGTCGCAAAGGTAACTACTTAAAATAAATTGTTTTTATTGGTGTTCTTTGCGGCTTTGCGTGATAACTTACCTTCTTACAATGTTGTCAATAACCAGTATTGTCTACAATCAATAACGGATCAGAAATACAAGACCCGGTTCAATTTATCCGGAAGGACAGGAGAAGGTGATATTATTCATTAAAAAATTTGACATGCCGAATAATATGTATATTTTAGCCCTATAATTTTAAGGATTTATTACCTGGAAGGAGGCAATAATGCTAAAAGTAACAGAAACCGCAAATGAAAAGATTACAGATTTTCTAAAGGCCCAGAAAGACCCTTCATATATAAGGTTATTTCTGTCTGAGGGCGGGTGATCGGGCCCGTCGATCGGAATGGCTCTGGATGAGCCAGCGGAAAATGATGAGATAATCAAGGACAATGGCGTTACATACCTGGTTGATAAGGCCCTTCTTGAACAGGCAAAACCCATAAATGTGGATTTTGTTGATGGCCCAAGGGGATCAGGTTTTTCCATAACCTCAAACCTGCCAAAAGGCGATTCTTGCAGCAGTTGCACAAGCTGTTAAACTTGTCTCAGTAACAAAAATCCTCAATGCTTCTTAAAAGAAGATTGAGGCTTTTTGTTAAGCTTTTTAATGTACTTTAGGCAGTAACCCTTTTGACTTTTGCTGAAAGCTGAACACTATCTTTAAAATGCCCCCAGCTGGCAGGGTTTAATCTTTATGCCCAGCCTTTCACAGGCAGAAGAGACATGCATTTTAGGTAGATTGAAGGCTTTTGCTATCTCCCATGCAGATGCGCATGCAAGCCTTTTATCCTTATTTAGTCTATCCCTGATTGCCCTTTCAAGCTCCTCAGGGACAGCATCCATAGGCTTAACAGCCTTATTTTCGGGCTCATAACCGAATATACCCATCTGGCACCGGACAATTCGAACTTCAAGCCTGTCAATGGTAAAACCCACCTCGGCAGGAGTAGCCCCACAGGTATCTGCTATTTTAAATGCCGCAGCGCAGGTTATCTTATTATCCTTTGCCTTATCGGCAACGGCCTTTGCAATAACCGGATCAACCTTTTTCCCTTCAGGGTGTTTTTTTGAATAATGTCCTCTGTCATGCTCAGTCATTTTTTTTTAAATCCTTTTCGTCAAATACTACTTACCTTGAAGCAGCAGCCTTTAACGAACCCAGATCAGGCGGCACTAAATCCCATTTCTTCAGCACCAGGCCGTCATTTATAAGTATTATCCTCGGTATCTCACCATCACCAAGGAGCCGCCAGTAGTCATCATCCTTTATCTGGTAGATCTCAAAGGCAGGTTCAAACTCAAAGATAAAATCATCACGCTGCTCCTTATTGTTCATTACAAAGGCAATAACATCAGGCAATTCGCTGTCCTCTGCAATCTTATCGAGGTTTTCCATCTCTTCCTTGCAATGGGGGCAGTCGGTAGCCATAATTATTATGATGTGTTTTCCCTTGGACAGATCCTTTTCCGGGAAATTCAGCACAAATGGTTCAAAACCATCTTTAACAGGCCCGGTAAGGGCGGTAGTTATACGGTCTATGACCGGCCCTGCAATAATGGGCATAGAGAGACCAGTAAAAAAGGCAATAGCAACCAGAAACTCCTTCAAGAAATGGGGCCATTTTTTAAAGGACCTGTTCCATTTCCAGGAGATTATTATGAAACAGAGGATCACTATATCCTCGATCATGGCCTCCTGCGGTGTCCGCTCCACCCACGATCCGAAACAGCCACAGTCATCAGTGGCGCCGGTATACCAAGCCCACCCGGTTGCCGCTATAAATATCAGAAAAAGAATGCCTCCCAGAGGCACTGCTATTTTTGGTTGAAAATTTACTGTAAGGGCTGCCCCAAGAGTGCATTCAAGGGTGATAAGGGCCCAGGCGCCCAGTATGATAAGTAAAGGATTTGATATTATCTCATAATCCCGTATCTGGCGGATAAAAAGGTCCACCCCAAATGCCTTTTGTAGACCTGATATAAGCAGAATCAGCCCTACAATGCATGACAGGATAACCGGTGTCCAGTTTTTTAATCTGTTAATGATGGTCGGCCAATTACTGGTATTAATACCTTCAGTTGACACTCAAATGCTCCCTCTGAATAGGATTTGGTTCTAATTACAGAACCATGACTGCTGCCGCAGAAATTGTGAGGATATTACCATATAATCCTCTCCTGTCCACTGAAAACTATAATATCCTTCCAGTCACTCAGGCATACAAGGGTCATATTAAGGCTATTAGCAAGCTCAACAGCAAGGGCTGTTGGTCTTGAGGCGCTCAGTATAAAGAATATGCCTGCACGGTTTGCCTTCTGGATCATCTCAAAGCTTATCCTGGATGAAAGCACCACCATAAAAGCATCAAGCAATTTTTTGCCCATAAGCGCTTTCCCGATTGCCTTGTCAAGGGCATTGTGGCGGCCAACATCCTCGCCCTTTGAGATGACCTCAAGATTATTATCAAGGACAACAATGGCATGAGAGCCGCGGGTGATATTATACAGTTTCTGGGTCTCTTCGAGCCTCTCGCCCGCCATGCGGATTTCATCCGGGGTGAGCCGCTTATTTATATCGCCCCGCTTTAATATCTGGGATATCTCATCAATAAACCCTTTACCGCATATACCGCAACTGGTCTGGCTTACAAAACCTTTTCTTTGCAGGAGGGGGGCAACCTTTTTGAGCCTCTCAGGGGCAAGGGTTATCTCGACCACATTGGGGTCCATATCTGCGCAGAAACCTATGGAATTGAAATCCGTATGGCCATCAACTATACCCTCTGCAAGACAAAAGCCTGCCGCATGAAAAACTTCATCACCGGGTGTGCGCATGACAACAGAATAGGGATTTTCTTCAATCCTCATAAGGAGCGGTTCTTCGCCTATGAGTTCATGACGGTCTGATACAGGCGCACCATTTTCAAACCTTGTTATTTCAAAGGATCGGCTTACCTCAGTGCCGGATATGCGGTCAGCAAAGATCTTTTCCGGGTACTGATCCATGTTCATTTCAGGTTTTCTCTCAATCATGTTCGATTATCTGGATACTATCACCCTTTTTAACTGTGCCGCCTTCAAGCACCTTGGCAAAGATGCCTTCTCTTGGCATAATGCAGTCACCCGCCTGGTAATATATGGCGCACTTGTTGTGGCACTCTTTTCCGATCTGGGTTACCTCTACCAGTGTTGTCTCACCGAGTTTAAGCCTGGCGCCAACGGGTATACTCTTCCAGTCAACTCCTTCAGTGGCAAAATTTTCAGCAAAGTCACCAAATGTAACATTAAGGCCCCTCTCCTTTGCCTCTTTTATGCTCTCGGATGATAAAAAGCTCACCTGCCTGTGCCATAGCCCTGAATGTCCATCACCATCTATCCCGTAATCCTTTTTTACAACTACAGAATCCTGCGGGGTTTTTCTTGTTCCCTTTTTTTTGCTTGTTGCTATTGAAACTATCTTCATAAACCATCCCATAAAATCTCAAGAGGTTATATTAAATACGGCATCTACTCTGAATTGAATGAATGCCCTGGTCTATTTTTTATACAGAGGCGAGATATCCCTCAAGGAAACCACCGTATCCCTGAGCACTGCTAGAAATCTCTCAACATCCTCTTCCGTGTTTTCAATTCCGAATGTTATCACCATTGTTCCCTGTGCATCGGCGAACTCATGTCCAATTGCCAGCAGCACATGGGATGCCCTTAAGGCCCCGGCTGCACAAGCAGACCTGGTGGATACAGCTATACCCTCATCATCAAGCATGAGCACAACACTTTCACCCTCTATGTATTTAAGCGATATGCTGATATGATTCGGAAGGCTCTTTTCCGGGTGGCCATTAAGGACATACTCATCAAGATAATCGGGCAGCTCTTTTAAGAATTTCTTTTTGAGCCTTTTAAAGTGAGCGATCCTTTTTCCCATATCCCTTTTGGCGATCTCTGCGGCCTTGCCCATGCCGACAATGCCTATCATGTTTTCTGTGCCGGCCCTTTTATTGTTCTCCTGCACTCCTCCGTCAAGCATGGGCCATATGGCAGTCCCTCTCTTGATATATAAGCCGCCTACTCCTGCCGGACCATAAAAGGGGTTCGACCCGAAACTTAAAAGATCAACCCCTAGATCCTGCACATCAACAGGTATAACGCCTACAGAGTCAACAGCATCACTGTGGAAGAGCACATTTCGGGCCTTTGCAATCTCACTGATCTCCTTTATGGGCTGTACGGTGCCAATCTCATTGTTTGAATGCATGATTGATATGAGGATGGTATCATCCTGAATGGCTGCCTCTATCTCGGCAGGGTCAACCATACCATATTTATCAACAGAGACAGATGTTACATTGTAATCAAACAGTTTCAAGCGCTTAAGAGACCTGATCACGGAATTGTGTTCTATATTTGAGGTGATTATATGCTTTCCCTTATCTGCCTTTGCAAAGGCAACACCCTTTATTGCATGATTTACTGATTCTGTCCCGCCGGAAGTGAAAACCATCTCCTTTGATGTGGAGCAGTTAATAAGTGTAGATACAGCATCCCTTGCCGCCTCAAGTGCAGTTGCCGCAGCATCGCCCAGACTGTGCTGGCTGGAAGGGTTACCATAGTTATTCCTTATTACATCAATCATGGCCTCCTGCACCTCAGGCAGGAGAGGGTTTGCGGATAAGTGGTCAAGGTTTATTGTCTTCATACTGTTCTCTCTAAGCAGTGCCTATTTGAGCTGAACAAGCGCATTGTTGCATGCCTTGCAGAATGCCTCACCATCACCCACCTCAGTATCGCAATAGGGGCAATAGCAGGCATCCTTTTCCACATGTTCATGTTGATCCCTCTGTTTCCTTTCGGGCCTGGGCTTTCCTGCCAGCCGGTCTTCATAATCCTTGATTGCAAGCAGCAGGGCATCTGCCCCAAGGTTTGAACAGTGGAGCTTGTTTTTAGGAAGCCCTTCAAGCGCCTCTGCAACATCCTTGTTTGTGATCTTTTTTGCCTCTTCTATTGTCTTGCCTTTTGCCATCTCAGTAAGCATGCTTGAAACAGCTATTGCCGCGCCGCAGCCAAAGGTCTGGAATTTGATATCAGCTATCCTCTCATTCTCTATCTTGAGATATATGGTCATCATATCGCCGCAAAGGGGGTTGCCGACCTCACCGATTGCATCAGCGTTTTCTATTGTCCCGACATTCCTCGGTTTTTTAAAATGATCCATAACCGTCTTTGAATACATGATTTTTGCCTCCTTTTTAACCCGTGCACAGGCCTTGTATTTTTTATCATCTCATGAATGCTAATGATAATGATGTAATACAGATTAAACATCTTTATATCATAGTAAAGTACCGGGAGTAGATAACCTGAAGGGGGTCTGTGTCAAGGATTTTTTTATTAAATACTATTGTTTGGGATATTATTTCTGTTGATCCACCCCTTGTGCAGGGCAGTTGCGACAAGAACCCCGTCTGCTCCTGCTGCGTTAAGCCGGGCCAGATGCACAGGCGATTTTACACCTCCCCCGGAAATAAGTGTGTGATAAGGAAACACCCTTCGCGCCCGGCTTATAAGCCCTGTATCGGGCCCTTCACCCGAACCTACAAGGTCAAGGGTCAGGATGATAAAACTCTTAATGCCCTTTCCTGATAACCTCTTTATTGCCTCTACAGGGTCAACCCCCTTGAGTTCATCTGCCTTTGAAAGTACCACACCTTTTTTGATGTCTATGCTCAGGACAAGACAATCAGGGTTAATTTGCTTTGTAATTTCGGATATTTGATCAATATCAGATATGGTCTCAGTTCCAATTATTATCTTGTCTGCGCCTGCCCTTTTTATAGTTAAAGCCGAGCCTGCATCTGAAACTCCTGCATCAACCATAAGGGATATGCCCTGTGACTTAAGATGGGGAAAGAGCCCCCTGTTACACCCCCTGTTAAGGATAGAGTCAAGGTCAGCAATGTAAACCTGATCACTGCCGGTGACCTTGGTTAAGGCATTTGCTATTTCCAGCGGGTCGCTTCCACAAGCAAGGGTACTTTTCACAGGCATGTAATTATCACGCTCTCCCCTTACTGCATGCACAACCTCGCCATTAAGGAGATCAATTACCGGTATTATCAACACTTACTGCCTCAAGCGCCCCTTGCAGTTCAAGGGTCATTTCATCATCAGGTGCGATCTTTATGAGTTTTTCAAGCTGATTGAATGCCTCTTCCTTTTTACCGGTTGCAAGGTAAAACTTTCCAAGAAAATAGTTAACATCAATATCGTTGGGAGAGAGTTTTGCCGCCTTTAATAATGCCTTTTCTGCCCCGGCAAGGTTACCCATTTTCTCATATGTCAGTGCCATGCCAAAATGGTTATCTGCCCTTTCTGGCTCCACCTTTATGGCCTTTTTAAATACCCTGACAGCATCATCATATCTTTGCATCTCGCCGTAGGCCATCCCCAGGTTAAAGAAAATGCCAGACCCATAATAACCCAGCCTGATCGCCTCTTCATAATATTTCATCTCATTTTCATGATCGTTAAGCTGGCCGTGGCTGTATCCAAGGTGATACATGGCAAGACCGTTTTCAGGGTTTTCCTTGATAAAAAATTCATGAAGGATAATGCTCTTTTCATAATTCTGGTTCTTGAGCGCATCATCGGCCACCTCATCGCAGCTCATCCCGGATTGATGTGAGATATTTCTATTTACAGCGCCACACCCGGTAAAGATCTGCAAAACTAAGATCAGGGGTATAAATGCAGCGAATAACATGATTTTTTTCACAAGTACCTCTCCTGTGACAGGTTGATTAAACGACCTGAAAAAATTATTTTGTAAACTATTATTTACTGATATTATGCCAGTGAATCTGCAAATACAATAAATTTATCAGGATTCTGGGCAGTTAGCCTTGAAAACAGGAAGATACAATGGGGGATATGGAAGAAAAACGGAAAGAGATTATAGCGGAATTCCTTTCATCATGGTTTATAGGGAGAGGCTTTCTTTCATCAGACACCTATAAACGCACCATGTGGTCAGTAGATGAGCGGTTGAGCGCCTGTGATGCGGCCTACCACCTTACCATGAGAAAGGGTCTACCCGAACCAGGCGCAGAAGGCCGCCTGATCATGGCAGGCCATGAATGGCTCTTAAGACAATGGTTTTTAAAACCATTAAAGAAAAGAGACATTGAAATTGCAATGGAATGGTATTCAAAATATTCATGCGTTAAGGCATTTCCCAATGGACTGTTTGAGGCGTTGATGAATAGCGTTATTGGCGAAGAGGTATTTTTACCTATAGATATCTGGGGTTTTCCCGGAGGCCAGACCTTTCTGGCCGGTGTCCCATGCATGAGTTTTGAAGGCCCTGGCGGGATAGTCTCATTCATAGAGCCCCAGATGTGTAGATATTATGGCTCAATAATCCATGCCACAAAGGGCAGGCTCATGTATGAGGCGGCAGGCAAAAGGCATGCTGAGTTCGGTTACAGGGCTGACCCTGATGAAAGAATGGCCATTGCAAAACTCCTTTCAATATTTATAGGTAATGGCGGAAATCCTGTATTTACATCATGTGATGCAGCAGAGTTTATGCTCCCTGAGCTCTTCAGATCAATAGGCACAATTGGTCATGAGTTTTTAAGCGCCTTCCAGTCATTCTCAAAGCCGCTTGAAACAGCGGAACTGGAGGCAATGGAGAGATTTGTAATGGACGCAGGCAGCGCATCGCTTTTATCTGACCTTGTGGATGCAGAGACTGTAGGCATGGAAAATGCCATTACCATCATGAAAAGATTTCCAGAAAATAGCAGGATAGGCATACGCGTTGATTCAGGAGATATTGCAGGGCAGTGTGCAAGATATTACAAAAGGATGCTTAAAGAGGGCATAGAAAACAGGATCATAGTATTTGAGGATGAGGTGACCCCCGAAAAGGTAAAAGAGGTATATACCCTGTTCAAACAGGAGACCGGAGCTGAACCGGATACCATACTCTTCCCGGGTGCAGGGGGTTATTATTACAGGCAGTTCCACCGTGATACCCTATCTGCCGCATTTAAGAGATCCATGACAGGAGAAAACCCCAATATGAAATTCAGCAATTCACCCGGTAAGGAGTCAATCCCCGGCAGAGTTAGGGTATATGAGCAGGGGGATCAGCTTGTTATTGCGGATAAAACTGAAGAGATAGATGGTATACCATTATTTGTTAAGCTTGTTGAAAAAGGAAAAATTATCAACCCAGAGGATATGGATTTTATGGCCCAGACAGCGAGGGCAAACAGGACATGGGGGAGATATAGAGGTTTTACACTGTCACCAAAGATAACCGAATGGAAGGCCCTCTTTAATGAGATGAAACAGAAGGCAATAAAGGGTGTTTCATAAGTACCAACCCTCATACTTTTTCTCTTGCTCTTGCTCTCTTAATATCAATTTTCAAGAGTAAGATCAAGATTCTATCCCCTGCGCCTCTTGTCCCGCCATAGCCGAAAGGCGACGGCGGATGCACCTTGCGCCTTGCACCCTGTGCCTTGCGCCTTTCTGATACATCATCATTGCTCAAGGCTATTAAAAATATGAAAATTAACATTTTTCCGTGCTGGTCGAATAAAACATCCATATTGCCTTTCTATATTCCATGTGCTAATTATCCTTCAGTATCAGGGATATTAGTATTTACAGGCAATCCCCCTTTGGTATAAGGCTGGTATAAGGAGAGTTTTTAAAATGGAAATCACGACACAAAAAGTGGCACCGGATAAACTAAAAAAGAAACCGGAGGATCAATCAAACCTGGCTTTTGGCGATATCTTTACAGACCATATGTTTGTTGTAGATTATAAAACAGGCAAAGGCTGGTACAACCCCCGCATTGTACCATATGGAAATTTCAGCGTTGATCCTGCTGCCATGGCAATACATTATGGTCAGGAGATATTTGAGGGGCTAAAGGCATACAAGGCGGATGACGGCAGCATCTATCTCTTCAGGCCGGAGGAGAACATAAAGAGATTCAACAGTTCGGCTATACGGATTTGCATGCCTGAGCTGGACCGCTCCCTATTCATGGATGCCATTAAAAAGCTCATACTCCTTGAACAGGATTGGATACCTAAAAATCAGGGCACATCCCTTTACATACGGCCTGCAATGTTTGCATCAGAACCGCACCTTGGCGTAAGACCCGCAAAGGAATACATAGCCTTTATAATAGTTTGCCCTGTCGGGGCTTATTACAAGGAAGGGTTAAGCCCCATAAAGATATATGTAGAGGACAAATATGTAAGGGCCTCTGTCGGTGGAATAGGCGAAGCAAAAACAGCCGGAAACTATGCCGCAAGCCTTCTTGCCGCTGAAGAGGCAAAAGCAAAGGGGTTTACACAGGTTCTGTGGCTCGATGCATCACACAGGAAGTACATTGAAGAGGTGGGCACAATGAACATGTTCTTTGTTATTGATAACGAGGTCATAACCGCGCCCCTTGCCGGGAGCGTGCTTCATGGCATCACAAGGGACTCATCCATCCAGCTTGTTAAACGCTGGGGCATGAAGGTTGCTGAAAAGGCCATCTCCATAGACGATGTAATTGCTGCCGCCAGAAATGGAAGGCTTACAGAGGCATTCGGCACAGGAACAGCCGCTGTTATTTCGCCTGTTGGTCAGATCACATACAGGGGCGAAGACCATATTGTTGCAGGTGGCAAAATGGGTCAGTTGTCTCAAAGACTCTATGATGAGATAGTCGCTATACAGTATGGTAAAAAGGATGATCCCTTTGGCTGGAGGGTGAAGGTTAATTAGACCGGGGTTAGGGAATGCCAACCCGCCATACAAGGTCCTGGAAGCGGGCATCCGATCTGATAGGATCAAACCACTCCCAGGCCTTCAGCAGAACCATAAGTCCGTCGCGTTCTTTATAGGATTGTTCAAGGCATTTGATCGCATTATCTGCATCACCGGACCTTGCATAGTTTCTGGCCTGAAAGATCGCCCGTTTATCTTCACAAAGCGGTCGCTTTATCCCATCAACCGGGCTGTCCCCCATAGCTCCTAACTGCACATCAAGAGCCCAGCGGTAATAGCCGGGGTTTCCACCTTCCTTAAGTGCACGGCGCGCCTCTGCTGCTCCGCTATCAGTAAAAAACCCTGCCTTCTCATACTCTGTGATCATTTCCTCGATCCGGCACTGCGCCTCATAAACACGGGCAAGAACGAAATGAGCCCGCTGGTAGCCCGGATCAAGATCAAGTGCCTGGAACGCGTATGCCATTGCCTGCTGGTAATCCCTGATCCACCAGCAGATTTCCTCCGCTACGCTGAGGAATATCAGGTTAACAGGATCAAGGCTGATGACGCTCCGCAGTTCTTCCAGTGTTTTTTCGGATTCCTGTTTTGTTGCTGCCAGGCCCGCTCGATAAATATGAGCCAGGGCATCATTAGGTTCGAAATTCCGTGCACTGTCCAATGCCTGCTCTGCTCGGTCCCAGTCCCAGTCATGGAAAAGACATACCATTGCTTTAACCCCATGTGCCTGGGCGAGCCGCTGGTCCATATTCAAAGCCTGTTCAGCAGACCTTCCCGCCATAGTAAGCAATTGCCGCTGTTTCATAACGCTTAAGTTGTTTCCGGTCGGCAAACCGCCGGTCAGGTAAGCGCTGGCAAGTGATGCGTGTGCTTCAGCAAACAGGGGGTCTCCGGCGACAGCCTGTTCCAGAAAACTGATCCCGCGGCGTACATCCTCCGGTGTGTATTTAGCAAGAAAATACTGACCCTTAAGATAGGCTTCGAGAGCACCGGGATTTACGCGATGCTTCCTTTCAAGCGTCTCAGTTTCCTCCGGAGTAACAACAGCCCGGACCTCCCGGGCAATAGCCTGGGCAATCTCGGAATGCATGGCAAGTACATCTCCAAGATCGCGATCATAGGTTTCAGCCCAGAAATGGTCATCGGTCGACCCATGAACCAACTGAGCACTGACGCGCACCCGCTCCTTTGTGATTAGCACGGTACCCTCTATAATTGCCTCAACTCCAAGTTCACGGGCAATCTGGGGTACCTTCTTATTGGTCTGTTTGTAATTCATCACCGATGTTCGGGAAATCACTTTAAGCATCTGAATCTTCGCAAGGGATGAAATCAACGCCTCTGTCATTCCATCTGCAAAATATTCCAGTTGCGGATCACCTGTGATGTTGGTCAAAGGAAGGACTGCAATGGAGCGGATTTTTTCTTTTGGGATTTCCACCCGTTCGACAGGCGCAACCAGTCGGTAACCCCATCCCCGGACTGACGAAATATACTTTGGGGTCTCATCCAGGTCTCCTAGGGATTTTCTTAAAACCCGCACCCGCTGCGACAGTGTCTCATCATTCACATATTCACCAGGCCAGACAGTCTCAAGAAGTTCCTGGCGACTTACCACATTCGGAGCACGCCTTGCCAGTGCTACCAGAAGTTGGAATGAGCGAGGTGAGAGGGTAATAGTTTCATTCCTGCGGTTCACAGTATTGTTCCCGGTATCGACTGTCAGATCACCAATGAGGTATTGTTCGCCCATAAAGTTCCTACAGTAAGGCTGATTGCTTCCCTGTAAATATCCGGATTTTTCTTGTTATCAGTAAAGCTTCATCGAATCATCATTAAAACATCATGCAAAGGCATGGCAATTATCGCATTATGTTCAGGTAAATCAAGTGTAAATATAAAGCTGATTTTAATGTTGAATCAAACCTTTATATTGAAGGGGAATAAGGAGGCCCTAACTTATGTCACATACCCGAATTTTTGTTATTTTCATTGCCATTATTATTTTTGTAATTGTTTTCGCAAGGATATAACTAATAATCATGAATGATTTTACTTTGACATATAGAAACGAACTTCATATATTTTCCCCTTCCGGGTCAAATCTCTTTTCAACTTATCACTGCTTTACCTTTTTACATATAATGCCGAAGGGGGGATACCTATGCGGGTTTTGGAAATCTTCTTTCTGATTTTGGCTATGGCTGTGATTATCTGGTCTTTAAGGCATAATAAAATGCTGAAGATCATGAATGCCTATGTCCTTGCGTTTTTTAACATGCATCTTAAAGGGATTGATTCACCGCTACTCGATGGGCCTTCATCGGAATATCCTGAAGTGATCCTGAAGACAAAAAGTAATGGGATTCTACAATAGGATGGTGAACAATGCGGTTGATTAAGAAAAATATGAACATTCAACATCGAACGTCCAACTTTGAACATCCAATGAAAAACAAAAAACAATGTATTCTGTGATGCTACTATACGAAATACATATTAACCACACCTTTAAAAAGGAGGCGTTATGAAACTTCAAAAACTTGGTGGGATTGCGATAATTGTTTCTATATTTGTATGGTTTATTGCTGTTTTATTATACAACCGCTTTGGTCTTCCGAGCGATCCTGTTAAGGCGATGGAGGCATATTCGGTAGCCCCGGTTTATCCACATATTCCCCTGTTATTCATCGAGGTCTTATATATTTTATTAATGGCATTTTTCCTGGCTCTTCATGAGCGCATGCACGCCACAGCACCTTATCTCACGCGCATAATGCTGATAGCCATTTCAGCAGCCACTGCTATGGGGTTTATGGAGGTAGTGATCTGGATTACAGGCATGCAATTGATTGTACCTACCCGGGATGTTTCGGCTTACAGAGCTCTCGATGCCATATTCAATGGCTTCTACAACGCAGCCGGTCATGCAGCTATGTGGGCTACGCTTTTCGCCGGATGGGCAATCCTGAAATCAAGAGCGTTTAAGCCTATTCTTGGCTGGCTGAGTATTGCAGCCAGTATTCTGGCGATACTCAAATTTATAATTCCCCAGTTAGGACTGGTATATCCATTTTATATTGCTTATGTAGCCATCATCTGGATGGGAATCGAGATGCTGAGGAAAAAACCAAATATCGACAACCAGTGAACTTGGCGCAGCATAAATGTAGAATGGCCGGATCATGCCTTAACAATTGCTGGACAAATCATTCTTTGAGGAATGTGCAGCTTGACATGGGCTACTTAAGTACACAGAGGGATAAATATAACGACAAATATCCTTGTTAAACCAAGTTCTGTGGTTTTCGTAGAGTCAGGATTTACTCCTGACCATTTTTAGGTGGGGGATAAAACCCAATCCTTCTACTGAACTGCTTAACATGAAGCGCCTTGGCCTGAATACCAGGGCTATGGACTGATGCATGAATTCCAATTGACATAAAATATTGTGCGGCATATAAATTTACCATTCAAGCGGAAATTCCACTCACAACTTTACACAATTCAATATCTATAACCTGCATCGCTTTGAGAGAGACTGAGATGGCATTGGGTTTATTTTTCTGATCCTGACTTTGGTTTTTCATTAAATGATCTTTTGGCATGTAACTGTTAAGAGACTTATCTGCTGGTTAATATATCATTTTTTAATACAGGAGGATTTATGAAACTTCAAAAATTGGGAGGATATGCCGCCATTCTCAGTGTAATGTGCGGCACAGGAATGAACTGGCTTTACTTTATTGAGAATGACTTGATGAACAATCCGATGAAACAATATCTCCTTTTTATTTTGATGATCGTCTGGTCAATTTTTCTTCTGATCACTTTTCTCGTTCTTCATGAACGATGGAAGACCCGTATGCCTGCCCTCATGCTCATAATGCTGATTGCGGGATCTGCCGGGGCAGTTCTTCAGATTACCTGCAGGATAATCTTAATTGGAGCTATCGGATTGTCAAATGAGTACATCCCTGTCTTCGAGCGAATAGTTTCCGGGTTCCACTCTTCGGCAATAGTTGCAATTGCATGGGCAGATCTGTTCATAGGGTGTGCGATTCTGAGATCTCGTGAATTTTCCAGGGTGCTTGGATGGATGTTCATTGTATCCGGTCTCTGGTGGATATCAGGACATTTTATAAAACCTCCTCCACAATCAGAACAAATTCTAAAAGCTCTAGATCATTTGCTATTCGGCGTGTGCATTTTCTGGATCGGAATTGCGATGATTAGGCAAAAGCAGCAGGAACCGGCAGCAACTGCGATTGCGACAGCAGCAGAATAGTATATGGATGTCTCTGATATTAGGGTGAAACAGCTTTGTACGTGAATGCAGTAATATGACTTTTCTGAATTTTAGAAAATACAGATATATGCTTTTTATCTCTTGGGATGTCCAAAATGAGGAGAAATGCAATGCGTAAATATGTAAAATGGATTTTTACAGGCTTATTTACTCTGCTGGTTATCGCCGCAGTTTATCCTTTTGTGGTGGGCGATATGGAAACCCTTGCCCTGGATGATGTTGCACGGGCGTCAATGCCTGATAAATCGTTTGTAAGGCTTTCGGATGGGTATACACACTACGAATGGGCCGGACCGGAAAATGGCCAACCGGTTGTACTGGTATGCGGTGCTTTAACTCCTATGTTTATATGGGATTATGAATTCAAAGCCCTGGCAGATGCAGGATTTCATGTTCTGCGTTATGATCACTTCGGACGCGGTTTATCAGACCGGCCTGATTATAGATCTGACCTCTATGACCGGCAATTACTTGAACTGCTAAATTCACAAAATATAAAAACGCCGGTTGATTTGGTAGGCAGGTCAATGGGCGGAGCCTTAACAATCCGGTTCGCCGATCGTTATCCCGAAAGAGTTCGGAGATTTGCTCTCCTGGCGCCAGCAGGATTCAGGTCTCCTACCCCCTTGAATATAAGGATCGTTCGCTGGCCGTTTGTGGGTGAATGGGCTATGAAGGCGGTCGGAGATCGGACAATACCTTCAGCAGTAGCCGGATGGATACATGAACCTGGAAAGAAACAGGAGTTTCTGCAAAAACTTCAGGAGCAGATGAAGTACAAGGGTTTCAAACAATCATTTCTGGCCACATTAAGGGACATGTCTTTCAACCAATTGAAACCGGATTATGAACGGGTTGGCAGAAGCGGTAAAAAGGGAATCCTTATCTGGGGAACAGAAGATCAAATGGTATCATTTGATCAGCATATTCTAGTACAGGCTGCTATTTC
The DNA here is from genome assembly GCA_012513605.1 of Desulfatiglans sp. Taxonomy (NCBI): domain Bacteria; kingdom Pseudomonadati; phylum Thermodesulfobacteriota; class Desulfobacteria; order Desulfatiglandales; family Desulfatiglandaceae; genus Desulfatiglans; species Desulfatiglans sp. The sequence goes on from JAAZBV010000154.1 coordinate 88,781, forward strand.
CTCTATTGAATTCCATGCAATCGAAGGCGGAAACCATGATCTGTCACCTGAGAAAATAACACCACTGTTAATTGAATTTCTTAAACGATGATAAAATTTGTTAACGCAGACAGGCACATTATGACGATAAGACATTTTATTGCTTCTCAGTTGCGAAAACCAACCGGATTGTTTGGTTCTGTTCTGCTCAGTCGTTTGATGAATTTTGGTAATCGTGAAATAATAACTTCAACTATCAAACATCTTCAGTTGAATGATCATCACCATGTTTTGGAGGTCGGATTTGGCGGTGGTTCAGGGTTAAGACAAACGATGAATTTCTTAAAAAGTGGCAAGGTAACAGGTATTGATTACTCCATTGAGATGGTAAAATTGGTCAAACGAAATTTCTGGAAACAAATAGAGATGGGAAAAATAGATGTTCGATTTGGGGATGTTTTAAATCTCCAATTTGCTGATGAAACTTTTGATCGTGTGTTTACAGTCAATGCAATATATTTCTGGCCGGATGTTCTTAAAGGATTTTCTGAAATCAGGAGAGTTCTCAAACATGGTGGCCTGGTCGCTGTTTCTCTTCGTTTCGGGGTAAAAATGAAAAGGGCATCTTTACCAAAAGAGATTTTTCAGTTGTTCTCACCAAAAGATGTATCAGAACTTATGAAGGAAGCCGGTTTTAGTGATATCCGAATCAATCATTTCAATCAAAATAAACTGACCGGATATGTAGTTGTTCTGGGAATGCGTTTATAAGGTGATTTAAAACTGAGTATATCAACAGCACGACAGGAGCTATTTATGACAGTTCAAGAAACCACACTGGGTAAGAAGAAAATATTAAAACGCGTTTTTATTGTTATTGCTTGTTCAATTTTCGCCTTAATTCTGATTCTCGCCATCATTGTATACAACTGGACCTTCACAGAACATGGCAGGCTGGACCCAGAGGTTGCTGTTGCTTTAAGGCTGATGCCTGAGCTTCCCGATCCAAACACACTTTCACCGACTGAGGCTGTAAAGCTTTTACGAAAACCCGGAAGTCTCTCACGAAACAAGCCTATTGATATATTTAACGTAGAGGATCGGGAAATCCCCGGTACATTAGGAAATATTCCGATCCGAATTTATCAGCCCATTGACTCTCGCAGCCTCCCGATCCTTATCTGGTATCATGGCGGAGGGTTCACCATGGGGGATCTGGATGGTTCAGATAGTTTCTGCCGGAAGCTGTCAAAACTTTCCGGTGCAGTAGTTGTTTCTGTGGATTATCGTCTGGCTCCGGAATATACCTTTCCTGCTGCTGCAGAGGATGCCTATGCCGCTTTTGCCTGGACGGCACAGAATGCTGAACTGATCTCCGGAAACAGCAGTCGTATCGCAGTCATGGGTGGAAGTGCAGGCGGATGTCTTGCAGCAGTGACTACTTTGATGGCAAGAGACAGGAAAGGACCTTCTATAATTTATCAGGTCCTTTTTTTCCCATCCACGGATCAGAGCGATTCCGACTTTCCTTCCCACACCTTGTACGATAAAGGATATTACCTTACATTCGAATGGCTGAAATTTTTCAGGAGGCAATATATTCCAAATGAACCAGATAGAAAACATCCATATGCATCACCGCTCCTTGCTCCCGATCACCGTGGACTTCCTCCTTCCTTGGTTATAACCGCCGAGTTTGACCCTGTTCGTGATGAAGGAGAAGCCTATGCGGAAAAGCTTAAAAATGCGGTCCAGTGCGTCTTATAAGATATTCCGGAGTGGTTCATGGTTTTATCAGCGTTCCGTTCATTCGTAAGGCAAACCGGGCAATAGAGGAATCTGTGGTAGCCCTCAAAGAAGCATTCAGCAAAAGTATCAGTGAAGAAAAAGAAATGTGAATACTATATCAGGAGGATTTATGAAACTTCAAAAACTGGGTGGGATCGCCGCAATTGCCGGAACATGCCTGTACATACTGTATCGCGTGCTTTATATATTTATTCAGGCGCGCTTTGGTGAGTTAGACGAACCGGCGAAGGTGATAAATGCAGTGGCGGCTGCGCCAGTAAATTTTTATGTGCTCAATCTTGTATACATCTTCGCCAATGTTTCAGGCATTATCTTTTTTTATGCGCTTTATGAACGTTTGAAAGAGAATGCTCCTCATCTTTCGCGAATTATGCTTAGCACCGCATTTGTGGGAACTGCCTTTTATATTGCCGGCTCAATGATATACATAGAGGCCATTAGTATGATCGTTCCGGTAAAGGATGTAACTGCTTATCGGGCGATTGATGCAGCAGTTTCCGGGATGAGCTCTTTTGGTGATCATTCATGGGGGTGGATGTATCTTTTGATAGGATGCGCGGTGCTGAAGACTAAAGCGTTTTCACCGATTCTCGGCTGGCTGTCTGTTATAGTGGGAATCTTGTGGATACCCTGGTTCATCCTCAGCCAGTTTGGGTTTGATATGGTTGGTTTATTCTCTCTTTTGCCTTTTATCATAAGCACAATCTGGTTTGGAATTAGTCTATTTCGGATAAAGGAATAATCTCTTAGCATACCTTTAAATTTGGAGGCACATGACATGTTTGGGAATAATATCATTTATCAAAAAGGTATTTACTTACTTCGTTTTTGCATTTTAATCATTTGCATGGGGATTACAGGGTGTAATACCACTACCAATGAAATTAAAGGATCAGACCTTTCACCCGAAGAAGGTATGATAATCACAGGTTTTACAGGCGAAGCAATATATAATGCCATTCCCCAGCGCGGGGAGATCAGTTGTCAGGGCGGTGCACCTGCTTCGGAAAAACTCATGCCTCCCTGGTGCGAACCTGGTTCCAAAACAATAGTACGCAATCGAGAACTCACAGGAACCCTAAATTCAACAGATCTACGAACAAGTGGCAACGTATCTGTCATCATGAATATGGATCTTGATTCCACCTCATACACAGGGAAAATATGGGGAACCTTTTTTTGGACTGTACCTGACCGGGGCGGCTGGGAAGGCGCATATGAAGGTGAATACAATGGTCAGACCAGCGTAGCCTATCGATACACCGGCCATGGAACCGGAGAGTTTCATAACATGAAGATTGAAGTCTATGCGATCTGGGCTGCGGGAAAAGGTGAAAGGTTAAGCGGACATATCATTGAGCCTGACAGAGGTAGGTGAAAATTTCTTTATGAGAATGCTTCAAGCGCGGGATGGGGTACCGAAATTGTCAAACAGGAAAAGGGTGGCGACTATTTTGCCCGATTGACGATAGGATAAAAGGAGGCATTAATTATGGCAACAAGTAGTGTGAATGATATTAAGAACCCAAAAGGGCGTATTTTAGTATGGTTAAAACGCCTTGGAATAGGTAGTGTGATTTTTATATTTCTGATTCTTCTTGGTGGTTATATTTTTCAGGCTTATACCGACTCCCGCACTGAAAGTCTATATCCACCGCCCGGACAGCTTGTGGATATCGGTGGATACCGCCTGCATTATCAGAGCAGAGGCTCAGGTTCACCTGTTGTGGTGCTGGATAGCGGTTTGGCTGGAGGCGGTTTTGATTGGGCCAATATTCAACCTGAAGTGGCAAAATTCACCCATGTCATCTCATATGATCGGGCCGGTCTCTGGTGGAGCGACAGAGGCCCGAAGGAGCGTACAAGCAGACAGATCGTAAAGGAGCTACATGCTTTGTTAAAACAAGCCGAAATTCCTGGCCCCTATGTTCTTGTGGGAGCCTCATTTGGCGGATATAATGTGCGGTTATTTACAGATGAATACCCTGAACAGGTTGCTGGTTTGGTCCTGGTGGATTCAGTTATTGATCTGTTACAGAATGATAATATTCCGGAATCAATAAGACGCGCAAATAAAAATCTCATTGAACTGGCAGAGGTTGGATATTTTCTTGCTCCTTTCGGGGTGGGTCATCTAATAATGCCTGGATTACTTGGGGATTTGCCTGCAGAGATAAAGGATTTATACCTCGCGCAGAGTTGTAAAACATCCAATTTTCAGACATCATGCGCTGAATGGCTCAATTTAAATATCAGTACATCTCAAATGAAAGGATGCAGGCTCCCGCCCGATATTCCGATTGCAGTTCTCTCAGCATCGAGATCTCCCAATCCCGAGGCTCCGGCTGAAGATCAGTTAATTTATTTAAATATCTTTCATGAAGAACATGCGGCTATAGCTCGCCAGTCCACCAACAGCTACCACTATATAGTACCGGATAGTGGGCATGCGATTGCATTCGAGAAACCTGACGCGGTCATTGATTCGATCCGCAGAGTGGTCGAGGCAGTCAGAACCAAGACTAAACTGATGCCCCCGAATCGATAAACTAAATAGGAGATGAACTATGGAATCAAAATTAATTTTTGTGTTTACTATTTTTCTGGCAGTATCAGGTTGTCAGAGTATTAAAAAAACTGATGGCTTTGCTTTGGTTGTGACACCTGTAGAGTTGCAAATCGCCTCCGAAGATGGCGAAGATGCTGAAAACGATCAGGGTTACAATTAATGTCTGCGTAATGAATATGGCAAATATAAAGACTACTATAACTTCAGACGGGAGTCCCTACAGGAGAAAGGGGGTTCTAATAAATAAAGATTTTGAGATAGTAAAAATGGTTGATGTAAATACAGAATTCAAAAAGGTTTATGATCCGAAACATCCTGATGCTGGTTCAAAAGGTTATGTCCATTACCCTAATGTTAATGAGGTAGAAGAACAGGTTCAGATTATGAACATGCAGCAACTGGAACATGCAATTATAAACATAATAGAAAAGTTAAAAATTAACGCCGTGGCCCAGGGCACACCTGATCATTATAAACTCTATAGGTCTATAAATTTGGATAATTAGTATCATGGAGTAAATCGTTATGGAAAAACATGGATTTTCTGGCATATGGAAGCTGAATCCTGATAAGTCTGGCTTTCTACCGAACACAAAAAACCAGATTCTCACAATCAATACCGACGGCATTGATATCTCAATAAGCGAAGAACTGGTAAATGACAGGGGTGAGCATCTTTTCATTTCAGTCAATGGCAGACTTGATGGAAGCGACAGTCCGGTCACTGGCACTATGTTTGCCGATACAGTAGCTTACCGCCTTGTGGACAACCACACTATCGAAGGGATCGCAAAGAAGAATGGCCGCATCTGCGTAAAAGAAACAGCAGTGCTTTCAGAAGATGAGAATATTGTTAATGTCACTTATAATAGTAATGATGAACATTGCAACATCCAGGTATTTAATGGGATATTTGAACGTGTTGTCGACGAATTTATTGATTAATAATATGGTAGTTATCTTACAGATAAAATCTTCAGGTAAAATTTTCGCCTATTTAACAGGAGGTTTCTTTTTTGCATAGCTATTAAATAATTTTTCCCTATGCTAGGTTCAGTCGTGTATACTTTTGATATTTCAATATATAACGTAGGTAGAAAGGTGAAATAAATTTGGAATATGGAGTGGTTGTCAGAGCTCATCTGAATAGGAACAGCGGCATTTATTAGAAAGGGAGGTATAATGTTCAAGAAGGTCATTAGAGTATTATCAGGTATTATAATAATCAGTTTGTTTCTATTTTTTATTATCCGTTTTAACAGATCTCAAATAACTGATGCATCAGTAATAAATAGCCATGATGAGGAGATATCTTCAGCACTTGCAGACATACAAAAGCGGCTGACTGCCCTTGAAGATCAGCTTGATATTGAAGCGGGTCATCTTATGGACCTTGAAGCCTTGATAAAGGATATCCATAAAAAACCGGTAGTAAATACAGATAATAAAACTAAACCAGAACAGACAATAAAAACTGCGAAGACTATTGAAGAGGCGATTAAAATGGCGCAGATGCAGATGAAAAATGAAACAGGAAAAAATGATCGTGCATCACAGATAGCCCGTTTTATAGAAGCTGGCTTTTCCGAAAATGATTCCATGTGGCTCGCGGACAAGATAGATGATATCCGGATAGATTCAATGTACGAAGGGTGGGAAAATGCTCGCAGGAACTATTTAAAGGAAAAATCAAAAAGAAAGTCCGGGATGGAAGAGCTTAAAGAGCGATTAGGGCCTGATGGTTATGAAAAGTACTTTAAGGCGATGGGAGATTTCGTGAGCGTTATTGTAGAGGGTGTTATGGATAAATCACCGGCGGATCTCGCAGGATTAAAGAAGGGTGATGAAATCATCAGCTATAATGGCGAGCGGATTTGTTACAACCTGGAACTTTCGGAGGCCATTGTTCGTGGTGAACTTGGTGAACCGGTTATGCTGGAGATAATCCGCGATGGACAAAAGTTAAAAATACCTATGGAACGAGGTCCACTGGGAATCTTAACAGACTGGGGCGCAGGGGTGCTAATTCCTGCTGAACAGGTAGAAGGAAAGAAATAGGAGGTCATTATGTATAATAAAACAGTTATAATAATTTTGGTTGGGATCATAATTGGTTTGCTCTCATTTATAGTTGTCCGCATTGAGGGTATGCAAGATAAAGATACATCGACTGTTAATATTCCTGATTCAAGCATATCAGCTAACCTTGCAGACATTCAAAAGAGGTTATCTATTTTTGAAGAAAGGATGCAGGATGAAAAGAACAGACGCATTCACCTGGAAAATTTACTGGGTGGATCGAATATCCCTGTTAATGCTGCCAGCATGCAATTAAAGCCAGAAAAGTCTCCGATTACAAATACAGAAAACCTGACAAGAGTAGTTATTGGGAATGAAACCAGTAAAGACAAAGAGGGCGAAAGAGAAAAAGAGATAGCCCGTTTTGTAGAGGGTGGGTTTTCAGAAGATGAAGCCCAATGGATTGTAGAGAAGAGAGAAAATATGTTTCTGGATTCCCTTTATTCACAATGGGAAAGCAGACATCAGCGATACCTTGAGCAAGGCTCAACGAGAAAGACCGCTACAGAGGAAATCAGGGATCGTCTGGGTCAGGAGGGTTATGAACGGTATCTCAAATCCATTGGGTCTGATGTAAGCGCTGTTATAGGTGGTGTTATGGAAGGAGCACCCGGTGAGCTGGCAGGGCTGAAAGAGGGAGATGAAATAATCAGCTATAATGGTGAGCGCGTTTATAATCATATGGAACTAGCGGATATTTCTGCACATGGCGAGTTAGGTGAACCTGTGACACTTGAAATAATCCGCAACGGTGAAAAAATGCAGATACAGATGGAACGCGGCCCGCTTGGTCTTTATGGCAGGATAAAAGAAGGGGTTTACAATACCTCAACGCTACCGGCGCTAGCGCTACCGTCGCTTCCTGAGTAATGGGACGTACACAGCATTAACCCGACATCTTTCAAATTTATAGAAGAAAAAAAATGAATAACAAAAATGATTCGATTGAAATATTTGAAATCTTAGAGAAGATCGCCTCGCAATTTAATAAAGAGTCAAAAGAATATCAGGCAATTGAAAAGGCTTCATGGGCTCTGCATTTTATAAGGCAGGAAGAGGTTGCGGCTAGATTTGAGAAATTCATAAATGATGTGAATCGACCATTAACAAAGGAGCAGATAAATCATATGCATTCAATGGGGATACTTTCTGATGAATCATCAAAAACAAAAAATAATGGGAACCTTTTTCAGCGGCAAGAGTATTAGTAAATAGGGGTATATAAGACAAAGACTTGGCTCAAAGCTGAAGGCTCAAAGCTCCATCAAGAAATAACCTCTTTCAGGGTGGATACTAATTCACCACTCACCAATGGAGAAGCATTATAAAAACTAAAATTGATTACACCTTTACTGTTTTGCTGATTATTTTAGGCGTCTGTCATACATCATTTACCCCGGTATTTTATAAAACATTTGATCTGAATGCCCTTTGGTTTGCAGGGACCGGGTTGGCATTTGTGTTTCTCGGATTGATCAATGTGTTCAGGCTGCAAACAACCGTGATGTTTATCAGGTTACTATGTTCAATAAGCAATGCACTTGCCTTAATTTTTTCTATTTTTATATTTTTAAAGATGGCCCAAGCCCAGGTATTTATTAGTCTTTTTATTTTACTAATCCTGCTTGGTCTTTCGCTAATGGATTTTAGATTATCACGTATTGCAAGATGACATCATGTCATCTATTAATTTTAGATATTTCATGAAAAGGACGTTGCAAACAGCGCTTATCTAATAATAAGTAGATGAAACTTGCATCGTCAGGCTTAAATGAGATGGAATCTGTTGAGGCATACAGGTTATATGACCCTGAGCCCCTGAGGGCTTATGTCTGTCAGTAAACAGCCCGCAAATATAAGCAGTATCCATATCTTTCTCACATATGCACTGTAACCTCTGTTGATATCCATTTAAGTATCCTTATATAAAATTGAATTTTCTAAAAGCTGATAAGCTCCATAAGCTCTTCCCTTGAAAAGCCCTTTAACAGGCCGGGGTCATCCTCTTTTATTATGCTCTCCATAAGGTCTTTTTTCCTGCTTATTATTGCAGAGATCTTCTCTTCAAGTGTTCCTTCAGTAACAAGCTTGAACACCTGTACACCGCGCTTCTGGCCTATCCTGTGAACCCGGTCTGTTGCCTGATCCTCCTTTGCGGCGTTCCACCACCTGTCATAGTGTATTACCACAGATGCGGCTATAAGGTCTATGCCAACTCCGCCTGCCTTTAGACTCCCGATAAAGACCCTGCAATCAGGATCATCACTGAACCTTTTTATGATATCACCCCTGTTGCGGCTCTTCCCGGTAAGAGAGATGAATCCGGTGCCCTGTTTGGCAAGATATCTTTCAATAATATTAATCATGTCGAGATACTGGCTGTATACCACTACCTTCTGACCGCTTTCAATCCCCTCGTTTAGGATTTCCTTAAATAGCTCCCACTTGCCTGATTCATATCTTTCATATTTTTCAGGGGCCTTTTCAATAAGTGCAGGGTGGTTACATATCTGTTTAAGCAGATTCAGGAGTGCGAAGATATGTATGTAGGGGACAGATGCCCTGCCATTTTTTAAAGTATCAATAAGCCCTGCGCCCCTTGATTCAACCGCGTTCCTGTAGAGCATAACCTGTTCTTTGCTGAGGGTGCATTTCAGCACATCCTCTATTTTTTCAGGCAGCTCCTCTAATACGCTCGTTTTGAGGCGACGAAGAATAAACGGGGAGACAACCCTTGCCAGCTCTTCCTGCCTTTCCTTTTTCCCCTGTTCCTGTATTGCCCTGATATATCGCAGGTAAAAATCCGTGTCAGACCCCAGGTATCCCGGCACAGTCAGGTCAAAGAGTACTTTAAGTTCTTCCAGACGGTTTTCTATGGGTGTTCCTGTAAGCCCCACTTTAATGTCTGCATTGATCTGCCTCGCGGCCCTGTGTGCCTTTGTTTCAGCATTTTTTATGTGCTGGATCTCATCAAATACAGTAACAGGGAAATGTCTCTCTGCAAGTTTTTCAATATCCCTCGTTAATATCCCGTATGACGTAAGGATAAGGCCGCCTGTCTTTATTGCCTCTTCAAGGTCACGCGCCCCGCCATGATATACGGTTTCCTTTAGAGAGGGGGCATGTTCCCTGATCTTTGCCTGCCAGTGGGAGAGTACAGTCATCGGGCATACAACTAGAAATGGCCCGGTAATTCCCTGCTCTTCTCTCAGTGAAAGTAAAAAGGCCATTACCTGATGTGTCTTACCAAGCCCCATATCATCGCATAGAAGTCCGCCAAAAAAATTTTCATACAGGTAGTAAAGCCATTCAGTTCCGAGCTTCTGGTATTCCCTGAGACTTGATCTTAATCCCGCAGGTACAGGCACAGGCCTTGATGGTTTCAGGGCAAGTATATTTTTAAGCAGGTCACCCACTTTTGATTTATTCCCGACAACATTAAGGTTTCTGCTGGATGTTTTAAAGCGGAGCAGGCCCGTTCTTGTCAGCTTTAATACTTCTGAACCGGTGTCAGGGTCTGTACCCTTAAAACAATCTGCTATCGCCCCTATTTCGGGTGACCTTGTATCTACCCAGCCGCTATCCGTTACAATATATCTCTCCCCGTTTTTTACAGCCCTGAGTATGTTATTAAGAGAAAGATCGCTGTTACCGAAACGGTATTTGATGGAAACCCGGCAGAAGTTTCTATCAATTGCCTCAGGCGATAAATCAATCCTTTCATATTCCTTCAGTATTTTGGCTGGCTTGACTTCCTTTGTAAGGAGAGTATCACTGTGAGCAGTCTCGCGTTCATCTTCATCAGCAAGCAAAGGGATCGCAGATTTTTTAAGGGCCATCTTCACGGGCGCCCTGAATTGTCTCTCTTTGCCGGGCCTTTCAAGCTCCGCCATAATACCAGGCTCAGGAAGATATATGAGGTCGTCATATTTGAAGCGGTCAATCCCCTCGCCTTTTAAAAACCCTGCTTCGCCCCTTTTTTGTATCTGTTTGATGAGAGGACGCACATCAAGATCAAGTTCTGTAGCATCTGTTACATTGAAGATGGATTTCAGGGGTACAGGATTTACAGGTAACCCATGCTGGTTCAATAAAAGATCCTTAAAGGTCAAAAGGAACATCCTGACTGTCTTTGCCGGGACGTTGATCCTGAAAACAGGCGTACCGTATCTGTTATTGCATGTAACAGTGAACCCGCCTGATCTCCTGTTAATGGCCGGGCTGAATGTGAATGATGCATTCCCCAGCTCTCTGAATGCATGATAGGCCAGACGGAACCAGAAACTCTCTTCCAGCATCTGTCCCCTTGTCCTGAATCCTCGTTCAATCATCAACCATGCACTTTTTGACATTGACTGATGATACAGGTTACTTAAGACAAGATTTCTGGCAGGGGAGGTATCCCCTTCCATAGTCTGAGGCCTCCCGATGCAGCGCTCTATAAATCTTGAGGTATCGCTTTCGCTGGAAAAATAACGTAACAGCTCATTATTTTTTGCATCATTTACAACGATGATATCTCCGGAATTTTGCTGAACCTTTTTCAGGCTGATTTGTCTTACAGGGGCATTGTTCCCCTCAACAAGCACTGATGCGACCCTGTACCAGACCCCTGACCTGAAAAGGGTATCAAAGGATTCTTTTGTAAGGGCGTGGGATATCTCGTGAAGCTCCTGCATATGAGCACAGACCCCCTCTTTTTGAAGCATGCAGGAACAGAAGATTTTACCTGATGGGGCATCTTCATTTTTTATATAAAAGGCAACCCCGGGGCTTTTATCGGATGGCGCTGGCAGCAGTGCTATTGAGTTACTGTGAAACTCAACACGGTCAAGTAATCCGGTTATATCAGGTTTTGTTGAGGACATGGTCTAATAATAAAAAAATATTTAAATTCTCAAGTAAAATGACTTAACTGCTAATTAATTCTGTAAAAGAGGGATTCTTTATAATATATTCCTCTTTTGTGCAACATGTAGATTTTAGAATGAAAAGAATGCAGGCCAAATAATGGAAATGAATATAAACAGGCAAATCCTTTCTGCCCCCCTCCTCCCCAAAGCCCTAGAAACCGGTGATGAAGGAAGCGCGGTACTTATGATTCTTAATAACCATTTAAACCCTGTTAAGCCGGGGAGTGACTTTAAATTGCCCACATTTAACCTCTCCCAAGCCATTTTGAATGCCCTGCACTCTGCCCGAAGAACAAATAGATTGATACAAGGGCTTGAGGAGACAGAAAAAAAACTGGATGCTGAGAGGGCAGGGATAGTACAGGCTGATAATAAAGCTGGTGCAGCAAGAAATGAACGAATATCCAGGCTGGCTGTTATTGCAAATGACGGAAGTGATCGTTTTTACAGGCAGGTAAAAAAAATGGTTAAAAACAACTATCCGAGGGTGCTCGCATTATGTATTGATGTAAGCTCCTATGAACTTGGCGAAAGGCTCTATGGCCCGGAAAAAAGGGCGCTATTTTTACTCTTAAACCATAAGGATGCAGTTATTAATCTATTGAAATCCCTCATTATTTAGAATATTCGATGACCAATAAATAACTCAAGGTTTTATCCCCTTATACCGATAAGGTACGATAGACTTAAAAACCATGTGGAGTAGAGTTTTAAACTTGATCAATAACCATATGATAAAACCAATTTTTAGCAGCAATACCACAAACAAAAAGATAGTATTTGCCTTTATAATCCCCATATTTTTTGTCCTTTCAGGGGTGCAGTTTAATGCATCTGGAATTACGCCAAGGCGATCTGATGATACCTTAACTATTGGGCATTCCTCAGAAAAGTTTTTTCTTAACATTATTGAGGGGCGGATAACCCTTGTTGCAAAGGAGAGCCCGCTTGGCCCCATACTGGAAGAGATAGGCAAGAGGAGCGGGGTTAAGATAATCTTGAGCCCAGCCATTCGGTCAAACCGGGTGACCCTTGACTGGAAAGCTATCCCCCTTGAGGATGGTATTAAAAAACTGGCAGGAAGCACAGGGCTTGTATATAAAAAAGATGAAAATGGTGCCATATATTTATCAGAGGTGCATGTTCTCCCGTCATCTCCTGAAGGGCCCGGCAAGGTGGATCATGAAGGGATTGAACCCAAAATAGCCTTAGCATCTATCAAACCGGTGGAGGGGAGCAGCCCGCAGGATGAACAAGGAACAACTTCATTAGAAAAAAAGATATCAGGAGCAGAAGATAAAAATGGCCGCATAGTAATGAATGAAATGGTGATCCGCTTTAACAGGGAATTGAGTGAGGAAGAGATTAATAAATTTCTTATTGATTCAAACATCAGCATTAAAAAATATATAGCCGCACTTAACTATCATATCCTCTCACTGCCCGAAGGGATGACATATTATGACGCACTTGCATATTTTAAATCAAAAAAGATGCTCTACCAGGCAGAGCCCAATTATATTATACCCATAAAGGCTATACCCGATGACCCCTCCTTCCCATTGCAGTGGGGGCTCAATAACAGCGTTGGTCCCAGTGTTAATGGTGCAGATATAGATGCACCCGAGGCATGGGATTTTTCTGACGGGGGCAGAGGGGTTGTGATAGCGGTAATTGATACAGGGGTGGATTATACCCATGAAGATCTTGCAGATAATATCTGGCAAAACCCTTATGAGATCCCTAGCAATAATATAGATGATGATGGCAATGGATATATTGATGATGTTATGGGCTGGGATTTTGTTGACAGACTATCAGGCAACCCTGACGAAGATTATGAAGGGCAGGACAATGACCCGCTTGACAGGCATGGCCACGGCACACATGTTGCCGGTATAATTGCTGCTGTTGCAAACAATGGAAAGGGTGTTGCCGGGGTTGCATACAACAGCAGGATAATGGCTGTAAGGGCTGCATACATGGATCAGTCAGGTGAGGGCATTCTTGAAAGCGCGGATGCTGCGCAGGCGATTCTCTATGCAGCGGAGAACGGCGCAGATATCATTAACATAAGCTGGGGCGACTATGTGGAGTCAGCCATTATCAGGGATGCGATTGCTTTTGCCTCATCCAGGGGCATAATTATAAGCGCCTCTGCCGGTAATGACAGCACAGGCAGCAGGATATACCCTGCTGCATTGGATAACCCAGCCATTATTGCTGTGAGCGCCACAGACAGGCATAACAACAGGGCAACCTTTTCTAATTATGGAAACTGGATTCATGTATCTGCGCCTGGTAAGGATATCTACAGCACAAAGCCGGGTAATACATACGGATACCTGAGCGGCACATCAATGGCTACGCCACATGTATCAGGCCTTGCCGCCTTGATTATTTCGGCAACACCCGGGATCAGCCCCCTTGAGGTAAAGGCAAGGATAATGAATTCGGTTGATGTGATGGGGTCTCTTGAAGGTAAAAATATTTCCTCAGGCCGCATAAATGCATATGCCGCTCTTATGCCCGGCGCTTCAGGCCCCTGTATATTCTCTGTTTCACCTTATCGGGTCCAGGAGGGGGAGGCCATAACAATATCGGGTTATGGTTTTGGCGAAAACCAGCATGAGGGGTTTGTAAGCATCACAGGATACATGCCTCTTAACATAATATCATGGGGCAATGGGCATATCGTCTGTCAGGCCCCACGGGGTGAGCATACAGGGTGGCTTTCAGTAACAACACGGGGAGGCACAACAAAAGGTATTTTGGTTGATTCAGTAATAAATCAGTATGATGAAACCCTCTCCACAAACAGATTTATAAATGGAGGAATAAGGCAAAACTGGCATGGTGATGATCAGTCCTGGTCATACACCCTCCCATTTGCCTTTCCATTTTTCGGGCATGAGTATAAAGAGTTGTTCATATCATCTAACGGATTTATTGATTTTGCGAGCACGACCCCGTCATACCTGAAGTCAGAGGAGATGCTTTCTGGAAGGGTCATGATTTCACCCTTCTGGGATGACCTTGTAATAGACCCTGTTGAGCATCCTGAACATGATATCTATATACACATGCCCTCTAACGATTCAATCTGTTTCAGATGGAGCGCAAAAAGTTATTATACTGATAGCGATATCAATGTGGAGGTCACCCTTCACAGGGATGGAAGGATAGAGTTTAATTATGGTGAAGGTAATTCAGCAACATCCCCTGTAATAGGAATTTCCGCAGGGGACAGTAAAAACTATCTGCTTTCAACATTAAATAGAAAAAGCCTGCTCTCGTGCGTGGACACTGTTATTTTTATTCCGGGTGACAGAAAGTTCCCCTTGTTTCTTAAAAAGGGGTGGAACCTCGTCTCAGTGCCTGTGCGTCCGAATGACTCTCTTGTGCCCATAGTGCTGGGGGATGCCTATAACAGCATTGAAACCATATGGGGATATTTTTACAATGCATGGCAAATACATATTGCAGGGATGTTCCCGGAAAGTGACTTTTTAACCATGAAGGATAATTACGGCTACTGGGTGAATTCAGGAGAAAATGCCTTGAGGATAAGGATATCAGGGGAGTTGGCCCAGGGCGCCATATCACTCAGTAAGGGGTGGAACCTGACCGGATACAAATCCTTTGAGATTAAACCTGTTTCCGATGCAATATCCTCCATAGCCGGAAAGGTGCAGTCGATCTGGACATATAAAAATGGTAAATGGTATGTTTATGACCCGCTTCATCCTGAATTCAGTGATCTTGTTTTCATGGAGCCGGGTTTGGGCTACTGGATAAATACTAAAGAATCATGCGAATGGGCACAGTAGGGATATGAAAGGGTTTTAAAGGAATATTTATCATGAAAAGAATATATATAACTTTTATAATACTTTTATGCTGCTGTCTTGCATATGCAGCAGGCCCTGCCTTTCCTGCAAGAATAGGCGGCTCGGTAACTGTTGATGGTGTGCTGCTTAATGCTGCTACAGGCAGGGGATTTACATTCAGGGTCACGGCAATGGATGGGAAAGATTTTTCACCGCAGGCACTGGACATGGACGGCCTTAATGGCGCCGGTAAATATATTATTGATATCCCTGTTCATGACCCGGTAACCCAGCCCGGAGGCGCAAAGCCTGAGGGCAGGGCAATCATCCATGCATATAAAGAGAAGAAGGCCTTAAAGGTTATAAGCCCTGTGGGTAGTGAGTTCACTGTGGGCAGGGGCGGTTCAATTACTATAATTGACCTTGTGGTATCGTCACATTAGTAAAGCTCTCTATTTCAGCTCATTGGCCCTTGATCGTGCATCCCTGCGCGATTGCCTTCGCTTTTCTTCATGCACCTCTCTTATGGGATCAAAGGGTTCATGGGGAAGCGCATTAATGATCTCATCAAATGATTCCTGAAACTCATCCTTAAACTCAGGATGGGGCAAAATATAAAAATCATTTCGCTCTATTCCCTTTAAAACCTTGGTTCCTACTTCAAAGGGATTCATGCCTGTAGGCAGCACCTCTCTGAAAACATGCCCTGTAAATGCCCTTGTTTTACCGGTTACATCATCCATGCTTCCATCAAATCTTTTAAGTCTGTTCTCCTCGCTTTGATGCAGGTTTGTTGCAACTGTACCCGGGCATAATACCGAGACCCCGATCCCAAAGGGTGCAAGGTCATAACGCAGGGATTCAGATAATCCGCGGATTGCAAATTTTGTTGCCGAATAGATACCATTCCCAGGCCCTGCCACAATACCGGCTATTGATGATGTGTTTACAATATGCCCTGACCCCAGCATTTTTAACCTTGGGATAAAGGTCATGAGGCCGTTAAACACCCCTCCCAGGTTTACTGCCATCAGCCAGTCCCAGTCAGAATAGCTGGCCTGGTCCATTGCCCTTATTATATTCACACCTGCATTGTTGCATAGTATGCTCACAGGCCCGAATACCTTTTCCGCCTCAATAGCGGCCTTTTCAAAACCTTCCCTGTCTGTAACGTCAAGCAGGATCGGGTGAACCGCATCTCCCTTATTACCAAGGTATCTAACCGCCTCATCAAGATGATCCTGCCGAAGATCGGCAATAACCACCTTCACGCCTGCCTGAGTAAAGGCCTTTGCCATCCCAAGGCCGATCCCGCTTCCGCCACCTGTAATGAATGCTGTTTTCCCTCTGATCTCCTTCATATCATTCACCTAAAAAGGGTATACAAAACCCATAAGACAAGTTCCGCAATAGAACATCAATACATTATTTACTACTTACCTGCACGAACTGTTTTTTTAAGGTTATCAAGTTTCTCAACCAGCTTTTTATGATCTGGCCTTGCCTCTATTTTATATGCAATATTTTTAAAACCGTAACTCAGGTCTTCGCATATCTTTTTCTGGTCGTCAGGTGGGAGTGCAAGTATCTCTTTTGTAACATTATCAGGGTCACAGGCAAAAAGCTCGGCAAATACATATGTGGGATACTCATCAGTTATGCTGATTAATGTGTTGATATATTCTTTCAAGAGATCGGCTTTAGGGGCAGCGCAATAATCCCTTGCCAGGGTCTTAAGGATGGTTTCAAATTCCTCCTTTTTGGCATCAAGCAGGGCGCCCTTTTCCTTTTGTGCCTCCATGTCACCCGACATGAATGCTGCGCCCATCTCGCTGTTTAATTTTCGATAATCCTTAAACACTGATATGGCCTTATCACTGGAATCATCTGCAAAGGCAGCAACCTGAAAAAGAAAACAAACAGCCATAAAGCAAAAAACTATACCTGATTTTCTCATATTGTTTCTCCTTTTGATTTTTATTTTTTATCTCTCAAGACGATTATTAAGGTTTTCCCAGATATAGGTGTTTAAAAAGCAGTCATCCATATTTGCCTGCATGGAAACAAATTTGGGCCATGGTATTGAAAAGCTCAGCAGATTGGGTTTCACACATGCCCTGGTACTCGGGTCAAGCAGTCCGATGACCGCTTTTGGCTCTTCGGATTCAAGCTCTTTCATTGGGAAAGCTACAAGCATTTCACAACCGGAACAGAATGGCGTTATCACCCCATGAGGTGTCATTGTGTCGTAGTTTGCAAGGCCATGCAGCCCGGATAAAACATCAGGGGTACAGAAGAAAATCACAACCTGCGGCTCGTCCTTATCGCTTAATAAATCCCAGCGTTTAAAAATCAGGTATCTCTTTTTTGCTTTTAATGGGGGGCTATTTTTAAACATGGCTTTTACATGGGCAGGGCTTTTTTTATACCTCTCAACATTAACCATAAAATTGATTGTCTGCTCATTAGCTCCAGCGGGCATAAAGCCCAGTAAACCCTTTGACCCCCAGCAGCCAAGGTTATCCTGGTTAAAGGCGCGGGCCTTGCCAATCCGCACAGGGGCCAGTTGGCTGAATAGACAGGTAATGCCATGTTTATTAGGTTTGGGCGCATCAGGGAATTCAGCGCCACAAAGATCATCTGCGTAGAAACATGCTATTGGAAGTTCACTTCGTTTAAAGTATTTCGCCCATTTGGTCATAAAGCTTGTTTTTATGGTTAAGTCCATATTATTAACCCTTTGCCCTTGATGATGTAATAACACAGCTCCGGCTCATGATTATGAACTGGTTGCTCTGAACCAACAGGAATATTTTAACACACATTTAAATTAAGATGCCCTGAGTAAAGACTCTTCAACTGTTTGCGGAACCTGGATAGGCACAAAATAAGAGCAAGGATAGATATAATCATCTCCACTCTCATCAATGATACGGATATCGCCTTCATCTTCAACATCTTTATCAGCTATTACCCGGTAAATTTTATGGAGTTCCAAAGATACAGGATAATCCGAGTTATTTATGCACACAACAAACTCCGACAAATTCTGTTTTGTTTCTTTCATTTTTTTACTCCAAATATCTTTTACGTTTTGTTTCCTTTTTGCCAATACCATGAGCCTCATACCAATGAAGCTCGGCTAACTTTACTTTTCCCGATGAAAGACGAATATGGGCAATTCCCTTCATTTTCTTCCAATTCCCAGGGCCATACAATCTTTTAAGACGAGTAAGATCACGGATACCTAAACCCTTGGCAATGGTTTCAACCTCTTTAATTTCGTCGATTATATCAAATGTCATTTATAAAATCCATTATTACAGATTTTAACATTTGGATATCAACCTTTTCAATTTAGGCGCTTCCGGCCACAAGGTGGCCTCATACTCTTTGCTGAACGCAGGCGCATTTGCCGTGATGTACTCTAAAATCTCGCTTCCCAGGTTCTTTATGCCATGCTTAGAATTTGATGGAATAAAAATGGCATCACCTTCTTTTACCTCTTGGGATTCATTTTCAATAACCATAAGCCCTGTGCCTCTGATGATGTAATAACACTGCTCAGGCTCATGATTATGAACTGGTTGCTCTGAACCAACAGGGATCTCTGATATTTGAAGTGAGAGGTTTTGGGTTGCAGAGTTATAAGGGCTTATCAGCATCCATGATGTTAATATCTTTAGGTCTCCGGTATTATTTGAATTGTGTCTGTTGAATACTTTCATAATAATCCTGTTCAACTGTATTTTCATTCATAATGTATCCACATGCGAAAAATTTTTACTATCTTGATTTATCATGTGTCATATTTATATCTTTTAAACATTTTTGGACTTCTGCTGGATCAATTCTTTTATAGCAATCCTCACGCTGTCTCGCTTCTAATTCGTCATACAAAATGCTGGTACAGCCTTGAACCATCAGTAAACATACCACAAGTAGAAGCATTATCCTTTTCATCATAATCTATGTTCCTTTCATGTAATAAAATTATCAATTCATTCACTACAAAATAGAAAACGGTTTATGCAAAGTAACAAAACCAAACTGTCAACTGTCTAGACCAGAAAGCTATCCCTATCGCAGGGTCATGTAAAGCTAAAGTTTATGACAAATGGTGGTAATGTCAGGAGGTACTTTTTATTTTGGCTTTCTTTTGGCTTTGAACCAGGATTCATCTCCCATGTGAAAATAAATTTTTCCGTGCAGTTCATTTTCCTTAATTGCTGCCCAGCCATGACCGCATATAGGATCACCTTCATCATCTCCTGACCATGTAAACTCCAATCTTTCTTTTTCTCCAACCTTTTCAACTCGATAGTCAATTTCACCTTCAACTGCACCAAATTGAAAACGCCCCTCTTTGTCTTCCTGGAAAAGAATATGTCCAGGGATTACCATATCAATGAAGTCATTCTCCCAGAGCTCCATCTCTGTAATTCTCCATTTACCGATATATTTATTTTTCATATATTTTTTCTTTAGTAATGTAGGTTGGATTATGCGAAGCAACCCAACAATATTCATTTTAATTTCAAATAATGCTGTATTCAAATCAGTAAGGTAATCATTTCCCCTATCAACCATCAATTAAAGGAATGTTGGGTTAAAACCCAACCTACTTCCTAGTTAATTTGGGGTTAACAGAGTTTTATTTAATTTCAATAAACGTATCTCCATTAAAATAGTAATATTTGGGAGGGTTATACATTTCAGGACGACCATTTTTTTGGTCATTTTCATCATAGGGATCGACAATTATCATAGAGCTATTTGGCTTATATTCGACGTCAAGGCTTGATTGAGGGGCATAAAATATTTTGCCATTTTGAGCATTAATTATCAGATTTACTTGGCAACTTGTTCCACAACCCCATTGTATCCATATGTATTTGCCAGCAAAATTAATATTCTTTTTATAACCTTCGGTTATTTGAATCTCGAAGGAAATGTTATCCTGTAAATCATTTTCATTAATAGGAGCTTTAGGGCCAGTATATATATCTTGCACCTTATAATCTTCAAATGACTTTTTAGTTTCTTCAGCATTATAATGGTTGTAGTTGAATGCAATAATGGTAGTGATAAAAAATATTAATAAATTTATTTTCATAAAAACTCCATTGAATCATAGACCAGTTGATTGTACCCAATGCCATTCTGTAAATATTTTATTTTTTGCTGCCTTATGGGCGATTCCCTGTCCCTGTGCAAGTTGACTAAGAGATGTCTGGACATCAGTTAAAAGTTCAAGCTTTTCCTGCATGTTTTCATATTCAGATGCATCCATTAAAACGGCAACACCTTTACCATGCTGTGTAATAATAACTGATCTTTTCGTATCACGAACCTGCTTAATATAGTTTGCTATGCCTGTCCTTACCTCAGACAATGGTTTGATATCTTGATCAATTTTTAATCTTTGAATTTTACACCTCTTTCTTTTTAAAAACCGGTTTTCGAATATGAATAAATAATAACATGGCGGTCAGGGCTCCCAGGGTATCGGCGAGCATATCTTTTTGAGCATCCCAGATGTCTCCCTGACTCCCCAGATAGGCTGCCCCCGCAGCCGGGTCGGACAAGGCGGCGTATATCCACTCCACCAGTTCGTAGGTCATGGCAAGGGTTCCAATACAAAAAACCGGGTATGTGAAAAGGAGAAATCTGTTATTTACCAGGCGTTTTCTCCACAGTAATTCAGCTATTGCAAAGGCATAAAAGCCAACCGAGAAATGGGCCACCCTGTCAAAATGGTTTCTTGAAAAATTAAAAAGATGTGTAATCCAATCAAACGGCACCATTGCAAAGGTCCAGTGCCCTCCAATGGTATGCAAATAGACCAGAACAAACATCAGCGCATAAGCCGTTTTGGTAAAAATAATTTTATATAAATAGAGAGTGATGATCACTGCAAGGATGATCCAGACTGTCAGATTTTCGACCAGCCAGGTGGCCCTATCCACCGGATTAATCGCGAGTATAATAAACAACACTGCATAGGCCGCTAACAGCCATTTCAAAAATTTCGCCGATCCTTTTTCTGATTCGTTCATAATTCTGCCTTTCCATTGTGCGAAATATAGTCAAAATCCACAACCCTCTGCTGCATATCCTTATATAAAACTTGATGAAAACATACCCGGTGAGACCTGGGCATTATGAAAAATGGTGTGAGGTATGTCAATATGTTTTGGGCTGCTCATATGGAGGGAATAGCGCATAAAGAGGCAATATTTCTAAAAAGCACAACAAGATTAAAAATTATCAGGACATTGCTGGCTATTGGGTTGATAATCAGATGGCTGGATGTGTATCGGTTAATACAACTAATTAATTTTACTGTGCAAATCGTTTAAATACCTCGTCATCATTTCTGTTACCAATTACTGCAATATTAACCTTATCTTTGTCAAAACGGTAAATAATACGATGCTCACCGATATCAACATGATGGTATCCCGCATCTCCTGAAAGCTGTTTGGAATCGCTGGGCGCAGGATTTTCTCTGAGGGAAAGTATGGTCGCGACTATTTGCCTGTATTGTTTTGGGGGTAAGGCTTTTATAATTTGACCTGCTGCCCGGGAGATATCTATTTTATACATATAATCAACCATGGGTGAAGAACGCTTCTGAGGCCCTCTTTCCTAAATAACCTAATTCTTCTGCCTTTTTTGCCTTTGAAGCCCAGTAGGCATCCTCATAAGAAAGGAGCTTTTCATACATACTATTTGAAATCAAAACAGATTTAATTCTCCCTGATTTTTCAATTAATACAGGGGATGTTTCTGCGGCATCCAGATATTGACCAAGCCTGTTTTTTAGTTCTGTTGCACTTATCTGCATATCAACCTCCATTTTTTAAATGATCACAATAGGCTTTTTAGCTAATTTAGTCAAGCAATAGATCGCTTGCAACTTTGTATTTCATTAAAAATGGTAAAAATCAAAAAATATAATTACTATTTATTATATTAAATACAATAAGTTATCAATATTCAAACAAACGTTTTAAATATTTTCTTTTTTTTTCGAATCCTATTGCATAAACATTGTAAAATTGTTATGAATCCTGCATTTCCCGATAGAGCTCCTGCCACGATTGTGGCTAGATATATTTTTTAATGTAGTGTTTTTGGTTTACCAGTTTATTATCTATTTTTAACCTAAAGGAGGATTATGATGTCCAATGAAAAAAAGGTCGACTCTGTTTACGTAGAAAAGAGGGTTTTTAACCCATCAAAGGAGTTTGTTGATAATGCCCTTTTAAAAAGCGATGCAGAATATGAAAAAATGTACAAACGTTCAATAGATGACCCAGAGGGTTTCTGGGGTGAAATGGCTGAAAAACATATAGACTGGTTCAAAAAATGGGACGGACCGGTCGAGAAATATGATTTCAAGGATAACATCAATGTTGAATACTTCAAGGGTGGCAAGCTCAATATCACATACAACTGCCTTGACCGTCACCTTAAGACCTGGAGAAAGAACAAGGCCGCTCTGATCTTCCAGGGCGAACCCCTTGAGGAAACAGTTACATACACCTATCAGCAGCTCCATCGCGAAGTATGTAAATTCGCAAACGTCCTTAAGGGCCTGGGCGTTAAAAAGGGTGACAGGGTAGCTATATTCCTCCCGATGATCATGGAACTTCCTGTTGCAATGCTTGCATGTGCAAGGATCGGCGCCATCCACAGCATAGTATTCGGCGGATTCAGCGCAGATGCGCTTAAAGACCGCATACAGGACTGTAAGGCTGAAATCCTGATTACATGCAACTATGGTTACAGGTCAGGCAAAGTCCTCTCCAGCAAGGCATCTGCTGATGCAGCCATGAATGCTTGTCCGACCATTAAAAAGTGCGTTGTTGTAAACAGGATAAACAAGGAAACAGAGATGAAGGAAGGCCGTGACCTTTGGTGGCATGAGCTGATGGCAGATGCATCACCGGTATGTGAACCAGAGCCGATGGATGCAGAAGACCCCTTGTTTATCCTTTACACAAGCGGAAGCACAGGAAAGCCAAAGGGTGTTCTTCATACAACAGCAGGTTACCTGCTCTATACAACCATGACCATGAAGTATGTGTTCGACATTAAGGACGAAGATGTTTACTGGTGTACGGCAGATATAGGCTGGGTAACAGGCCACAGCTACATAGTATACGGCCCACTCTCAGTAGGTGCAACATCCATAGTATTTGAAAGCGTTCCCAACTATCCTCAGCCTGACCGTTTCTGGGAAGTTGTTGAAAAATTTGGCGTAAACATATTCTATACAGCCCCCACTGCAATCAGGGCAATCATGAAGAATGGAGATGACTGGCCTAACAAGAGAGACCTTAGCAGCCTGAGGCTCCTTGGCAGCGTTGGCGAGCCAATTAATCCTGAGGCATGGATGTGGTATTACACAGTTATCGGAAAGGAAAAGTGCCCGGTAACAGACACATGGTGGCAGACAGAGACAGGCGGCCATCTTATCGCGGGAATCCCCGGCGCAATGGCAATGAAGCCCGGTTCAGCAAGCAAACCATTCTTTGGAGTTGTTCCCGTTATCCTTTCTGCTGACGGCAGTGAAGCAGACAGCAAGGAAGGCGGACATCTCTATATTAAAAAATCATGGCCTGGAATGATGAGAACCGTTTATGGCGATCCTGACAGGTTCAAGAGTCAGTATTTTGTTCAGAGCCCAGGCCTGTACTTTACCGGTGACGGCGCAAGAAAGGATGAAGACGGCTTCTACTGGCTTTTGGGCAGGGTTGATGACGTAATCAACGTTTCCGGTCACAGGCTTGGTACCGCTGAAGTAGAAAGCGCACTTGTAGCACATGAGTCTGTTGCTGAAGCAGCTGTTGTTGGTTACCCGCATGACATTAAGGGACAGGGCATTTATGCATATGTAACACTGAAGCAGGGTTTCACTGCCTCTGATGAGCTCAAAAAGACGCTTGTTGCCCACATTAGGAAGGAGATCGGCCCGATTGCCTCTCCTGACAAGCTGCATTTTGCGGATGGCCTCCCCAAGACACGCAGTGGAAAGATCATGAGAAGGATACTGAGAAAGATCGCTGAAGGTGAGGTAGGCGCCCTTGGTGATACATCAACACTGGCGGAACCTGATGTAGTAGATAAGCTGGTATCAGGCAGACAGTAATATTGTAATTCAGGGCTTTGAGCATAATTACTTTTATGCCAAAGCCCTTTTTGTAAATACTAATATTGACTTTTTACAGCGCTGAAATCAGCCTTTCTGGCGTGTTTTCGGCTTCTTTACAATTACTTAAATATTAAGGATTAATTATGTCACAGCAAATTAAAAACAGGGGTTGGATGGTTACATTCAGTGGTACAGGTATAAACCTTGCCCTTGGAATATTGTATGCATGGAGCATCTTTAAGGATGCAATCAAGGTATCCATTGAATCGGCAGCCCCGGGGGCCTTTGACTGGGATATCGCCACCCTGAATGACCCTTACGCAATCTGCTGTCTTGTTTTCGCATTTTCAATGATACTGGCTGGAAAATGTCAGGATAAATTCGGGCCGCGAATAACCTCTTTTCTTGGTGGGATCCTGGTCGGAATCGGGCTGATATGGATATCAACCACCACCAGTTATATCACCTGGATCCTGGGATTCGGAGTCCTGTCCGGTATAGGGATAGGGTTTGGATACTCCGCTGCCACACCGCCTGCTTTGAAATGGTTTCCTCCTAAAAAGACCGGTCTGATCGCAGGGCTTGTTGTTTCAGGATTCGGGCTGGCTTCAGTTTATATTGCGCCTCTGTCACAGTTTCTTTTAGGCACGTATGGCATTCAGAGATCAATGTTTTTTTACGGAATTGCCTTTCTGATTATTGTATGCCTTCTATCACTCATGCTGATAAATCCCCCTGCAGGGTATGTCCCTGAAAGCAGCACCTCTTCCGGCTCAGGCACTTCAAAGGCAATACAGTCAAATTTCCTGCCCTCAGAAATGTTGAAAACAGGGGCTTTTTACAGGATATGGCTGCTTTATTTTATAGGTTCAGGGGCAGGCCTAATGGTAATAGGAAGCGTGGCCAGTATGGCAAAAAAGAGTATGGGTGATATGGCGTTTCTTGCTGTCGCTATTATGGCCATTGGAAATGCAGGAGGAAGGATTATCGCCGGTATCCTGTCTGATAAGATAGGAAGGAAAGCCACACTGATCATCATGCTTCTTTTCCAGGCGATCCTTATGTTTATCGCCATACCGGTAGTAGGGTCTGGCAACACAAACAGCATTATCCTGGTATTTATCGCTACCCTGATCGGTTTTAACTATGGAACAAACCTCTCTCTTTTTCCTTCACTCACAAAGGACAGCTGGGGTTTAAAGAATTTCGGTATCAATTATGGTATTGTTTTTACAGCCTGGGGTGTAGGTGGATTTGTAATGGGCAGGCTTTCACAGATGTTGCAGGCCAGTTCTGGCAGCTATAACTCTTCATTTATTACAGCAGGCATCCTTTTGATTATCTCTGTTATAGTAGCTTTTACCATAAAGAGTGAAAAGCAGCCATAAGCAGGGTGGACAGGCATAAGATTAACGCAATCCGGCCAAAAAAGTTTTATAAAAGCTGTTAAAGGTATTTTTCTTTAACAGCTTTTTTTCCACCTTACTGCTCAAGAAAAACTCCTTGACAATAAACAATACCAATGATAGTCAAATACCTTTTTATTAACTCCTTGTTCCGCGGGACAGGGCAATTTAAATCATGCATAAATCTATTTTTTGTGTAAGGGGCATGCTTTAAGGGCCGGTTTTGCGGGACCAACATTAAAGCCCGAAAGGAGAGCATTTATGAGGCATTATGAAATAATTTATATTGTGAACCCCAATCTGAACAGCGATGAATATCGCGAGGTATTAAAAAAATACAGCGAAATCATCGCTAATAACAAGGGAGTTGTTATTAAGACAGAAGAATGGGGCAAACAGAGGCTGGCCTACAGAATAAGAAAATTCTATAATGGCGTTTATGTATATGTTGAGTTCTGTGCCTTGGCCAACTCAATCGTAGAACTAGAAAGAAACCTTAAGTTAGACGACAACATCCTGAAATTCCAGACAGTAAAACTCGCTGACCAGGCAGACCCTGAGGAGCTTATCCAAAAGGCTCAGATCGAGGTTAAACCTACGGAGCAGCCCTTAAAGGTAAATGATGACGCAGATGGGCAGGATTATTATGATCAGGAAGAAAGCGAGGTAGAGAATGGAGAGGAATAACAACTACAATAATAGAGACAGGGATAAAGACAGGGACAGTAAAAAAGGCGGTATGTCATTTCACAGAAGAAAGATCTGCAGATTCTGTGCAGACAGCACCCTGCCGATTGATTATAAAGACCACAAGATGTTAAGGCTGTTTACAACCGAACGAGGGAAGATCGTCCCAAGAAGGATCTCAGGTAACTGCGCCAAACATCAGAGGATGATTACCATAGAAATAAACCGTGCCCGTTATATTGCGCTGCTGCCCTACACGACAGCGACAGTAAGATAAGAGCTGAATAACACTGCACAGGGTGGTATTATTCTTTTTAAGGCTGACAGTTAAAATTTGGAGAAATATCAATGAAAGTTATATTGACAACAGAAATAGATTCATTGGGTCTTGAGGGAGACACAGTTACTGTGGCAAAGGGTTATGCCCGTAATTACCTTATCCCAAAAGGATTTGCCCTTGAAGCAACCAATCAGAATATTAAATTAATTGAGATGCAGAAAAAAAAGATAGATGAACGCAGACTCAAAGCCCAGGAAGGTGCTGAAAAGGTCAAAGAGCTTATCAATGAAAAGGTTATAACAATTACACAGAAGGCAGGTGACGAGGAGAAACTTTACGGCTCTGTCACAACCATGGATATAGCCGAATCGCTTGAAAGAGAAGGCATCTCAGTTGACAGGAGAAAGATAGTTCTGGATAGGCCAATAAAAACCCTTGGGGAATATGAGGTTACTATAAAGCTCCATCCTAATGTAGCAGCAAAACTCAAGGTAATGGTAGCAGCCGAGGAATAAATCTCCTCCTGGGGTTTTACCGGGGATCACATCTATATGAATCGGGTAAAAGAGAAGGCAACCCCCTCAACAGCCAAGGTTCCGCCGCATAATATTGAGGCGGAACAGTCTATACTGGGAGGGGTACTGATCAATAATGAGGCCATGAACCAGATCATGGATATCCTAACCCCTGAATGCTTTTACCGGGAGGCACATGGGCTAATCTTCCAGGGGATGATTGCCCTCTACAACAATAACGAACCGATTGATCTCATTACACTTTCTCAGCATCTTACTCAAAAAGAAAATCTAGAAAAGGCAGGGGGCATGGATTACCTGACCTCCCTTGTTGAGGCTGTTTCAACCTCCGCGGGGATAGAATATCATGCTGAAATAGTACATGACAGGCATGTACGCAGAAAACTCCTTTCTGAATGTTCCACAATAAGTGAGTCATGCCTGCAGAACTGGCATACCACAGAGGAGCTGCTCGACATGGCAGAGCAGTCTATCTTTGATATTGCGGAAGAAAAGATCAGTGAAGGCTTTTCTCCAATGGAAAGCGTTATCAATGAAAGCTTCAAGAAACTGGAAAGCGTATCAGCGGAAGATGGTTTTATCACAGGTGTCACCACTGGGTTTATAGAATTCGATAAGTTGACTGCTGGCCTTCAGCCTTCTGATCTTGTTATACTTGCCGCAAGGCCAAGTATGGGGAAAACTGCATTTGCCCTTAATATCGGCTACAACGCTGCTTTAAAGACTAAAAAAGGGGTGGCGGTTTTTTCACTTGAGATGTCAAAGATGCAGCTTGGTATGAGGCTCTTGGGTTTTGAGGCACAGATAGATGCCTCAAAACTGCGTACAGGCACACTGAGGGATAAAGACTGGACAACCCTGACCCATGCCGCGGGGGTTCTTTCTGAATTACCTCTATTCATTGATGATACATCAGGCATAGGTGTTCTTGATATGAAGGCAAAATGCCGGAGGCTTTTGAAAAAAACCAACCTGGGCATGGTAATTGTAGATTATATCCAGCTGGTTCAGGGGAAATCAAAGGTCGAGTCAAGGCAGATTGAGATATCTGAAATTTCCAGGGGGCTTAAAGCCCTTGCAAAAGACCTTAACGTCCCTGTTCTTGTACTCTCACAGTTAAACAGGAAGGTTGAAGACCGGCCCAATAAGAGGCCCCAGATAGCAGATCTGAGGGAGAGCGGCGCCATTGAACAGGATGCAGATATCATTGTCTTTATATATAGAGACGAGGTATACCACGGCACCACGGATGAAAACAAAAACATTGCTGAAATAATTATAGCTAAACAGAGAAACGGCCCGACCGGGGCATTCAGGCTTACATTTCAGAAAGAGTTTACCAGATTCAGGGATTATGTTGGGGAGAATAATTATTTTCAAGAGGTCTAGTCCCTAAAGGATTCAACGGTTACTCCTGGTTTTGAGTTTGAGTGCGCTACTGACTGATAAAGTAGCAGAAAATAGTTCTTGAATTTAAAAATAGGAAGGTTTATAGTTCTTAAAATTTTTTAAGCCCCTGATAAAGAAAGGGCTCGTTTCGCACTGAGGGTAAGTTTTACAGCCAGAGTGGCATCCTGAGGTCTTGAAACAGTAACGTTAATTTGAAAGGAGGATGTCATTATGGCAAACGGAACCGTAAAATGGTTTAGTGACAAAAAGGGCTTCGGCTTTATAGAGCTCGAAGATGGCAGTGGTGATGTATTTGTGCACCATTCAGCCATAAACATGGATGGTTTTAAGAGCCTTGATGAGGGCGATAAGGTGACCCTGGAAATCGAACAGGGAAAGCGCGGCCCATCGGCAAAGAACGTTACCAAGCTGTAAAAAGAAAAACCTATTTCGGAGGCATCCTGGCACCAAAGGTGTCAAGATGCCTTTTTTTAGTCCGGGTATAATATGAATGAAATTGACATTGACCGCACTCCGGTCGCAAAAGACATTATAACAGTTTGTTCAAGATGCAATCTTGAACTGAATCATATCGTTGTAAGGCACAATGCTAAAGGTATTGTTGACCGTGTGAAATGCCACACATGCGGGTTTGAACATAAATACAAGCCTGTTAAAAAAAAGGCGGAGACTACTGTAAAAAGAAAATCGCCTGTCAGGAAAAAATCCGCTGAAAAGGAATATGAGGCAATGATGGAAAAACATGTTGACCAGACCCCAGTTCCTTATTCAATGCAGGGATCATTCAGTGAGGGCAGCTTCATTGATCATAAGACCTTTGGAAAGGGTTTCGTAACAGGTTTATCCTTTGAGCGCATAGAGGTGCTTTTCCAGGAGGGCATAAAAACCCTGGCGGCTGGCAAAAAATAGTATGCGCTGCATAAATTGGATGCGTTTGAAGCATTCATGATACAGTATCAAAAATAGGATCCACCTCGGTTGACCTTATTTTTGATATTTGTCCGCCCACAGGCTGCATGCAGCCTTGTAAAGGCAAACACCCCGATTATTACTGTAGGGATAAAAAAAAGGGCATGAAGCAGGGTCGCGACAGAAAGCCCGGCCTCAGCGGATATCCCTAATACTATATAGGCATACTGCCCGGCGAGGTGGTATGCCCCTATAAATCCTGGGGCTGAAGGCACAATCACTCCGGCAAAAAGAAATCCCATAATTAAAAAGGTTGTCACAAAGGGAAGCCTGATGCCTGATGCAATCCCCACCAGATGGATCTGGAACAGGGATAATCCCCAAAGTAACAGTGACCATAATAAGGCCATCAGTAATGGCCTGCACTCTTTGACAGGTGAGAGACCCAGAAAAAAATTATCAAGAACCAGGCCTATTTTCTTTCTTACAGCTTCTGAAAACAGGAAAAGAATCTTATCTATAACCCGTTGAAAGATATCCGGCCTGCGCCTGATTAAAGCGATAAAAAACATTGCAAGTACAATTGCACAGAAAAAAATAAGGGAGCTCCACCGGATGTGCTCGATGATGTGGTTAAACTCAGGGGGAAAGGTTGTACTCATAAGTCCGATAACTATAATAATAAGCATAATAAACCCGTCGTACAAGCGTTCAATAACAAGGGTGCCGAATACAGCGCTTTTACTTATCTCTTCTATCTGCCCAAGGGAGTTTGCCCTTACAAGCTCACCCAGCCTTGCCGGTAGAACACAGTTGGCTGCAAAACCTGTAAATATGGAAAGAAGTCTGTTTTTAAAACCGGTCTTCTGTACATGACATAAGAAAATCTCCCAGCGAAGGGCGCGTATAATATACTGGATAATGGTTATCAGGGCTGCAGGCAAAAGAAGGGTATAATCTGATGAAGCTATTATTTGGCCTGTTTTCCATATATCTACCCGGCGAAATGCAACGAAAAGAAACAGGGCGCTTAAAAAGAGCCCTGTCCAAAGCTTCCAGTTCACTGTTTTGAGCGGTCTCTTATTTTCCATTCACTTCCAGGATTTTCCTTGCATTGATTACATCCTTTTCTATCTGCCTTACCAGTTCATCCTTGCTGCTGTATTTTTTCTCATCCCTCAGGCGATCAACAAACCTTATGGCAAGCTTTTCACCTACAATATCACCGCTGAAATCAAGGATATGGGTCTCGATAGAGAGTGATTCCCCGTTAAATGTCGGGTTAACGCCTATATTGCATACACCATTATACTCCCTGTCTTTTATGATTACCCTTACCGCATACACGCCTGTGCCCGGGATAATCTCCTTGTAAGGGGCAAGATTGGCAGTGGGAAAGCCAAGCAGACTTCCGCCCCTTCCCATACCGGTTTTTACAATACCTGTAATCTGGTGGTCACGCCCCAAAAGCCTTTTTGCCTCAGCAAGGTCTCCCGCCCGAATCAGGTTTCTTATGGAGGTGCTTGATACAAGGGTGTCATTAAGGTAAACAGGCTCAACAACATGCACCCTGAAACCAAGCTCGTCACCCATCTTTTTTAACAGTTCTATATTCCCTTTTCTGCCTGAACCGAAACTGTAGTCATATCCCACTACTATTTCTTTGATGCCTATTTTTTTAACCAGAATCCCCTCTACAAAATCATTAGCAGTGATGGCTGCAAATTCTAAAGTAAACGGGAGGCAGAGTATCACATCAATTCCAGAGGCAAGGATCAGTCTAATCTTATCTTCAAGAGGGGTGATGAGCCTGGGCTCGTTTCTGTGTCTTACCACCTTTAAGGGGTGGGGCTCAAATGTCATTACAACAGACTGCCCATTAATCCCCCGGGCAAGTCTTTTTACCCTGTCAAACAGGGCCAGATGCCCTTTATGCACCCCGTCAAAATTTCCGATGGTAAGCACCGGATTGATTAAAGGTTTTGTAAGCGCCCCCAGATCAGTGATAACAGTCATTATTTTTTTATTCCCTCATTATCTTGAGATACTTATCCTGCCTGAAGTCGCACCCGGTATATTACCGGTTATCAAAATGCACAGATGATAATCTTTCACTGTCGTGACTTATTTGTTGACAGAAATCGAGTGATACTATAAATAAAGCGTGAAAATATCAACCAATAATGTGCCGAAGTGGTGGAATTGGTAGACACGCTAGGTTCAGGGTCTAGTGGGGGTTTCCTCGTAGGAGTTCAAGTCTCCTCTTCGGCATACCAAAAAGTAATAACCCGTTGTATTTAAACGGGTTTTTTATTTAGTATAAATCAGTCATTTTATGAAATCGGAAAATAAACCCCTAAAATTAAGTGATTTTGGATATTTAAAGGCACAAAATCGACACAATACCGCCAGTCAAAACATATTAAATTTACTGGTTATTTCAGGTTTCAAACGTAGATTATTGGCAGGGTTAAAACTCTTTTTCAATCACAGGCGAGAAACCATACATTACCTTTTTATATGCCTCTATCATCGCCTCTGCGAGTAGGTCTTCATACTTTGCAGGGACAATATAACTATCATGGACAGGCAGACAGGGAACCCCTTCTTTCAATAACCTTTGCAGGATTATATCTGTTATTTTACTATCAAAGTATTGTAATCGTCCCCATTTGCCGGAGTTAAGAAAATTTGATATGGGTTTATGGACTTCCTTAAACCTCTCAATGCATGCCTTTATTGACTTGCCAGTGGTATCAAAGTTTAATCCATTGTCCCATATGCCGCCCCTTATACCTGCGATCGCCTCTTTTTCATTTGCGGCGTTGATTGAAATCAGAGATACGATTTTATACACCGGGCGCAATGATTGGTCTTCACGGCATAACTCGATATATGGGTCATCCCTGTAATCTATTTCCATCTCATGATATAACATCCTAATATGGTGCGCCTTGTAATCCAGTTCGCAGGCGGGTTCTCCGTCAATGACTATGCACTTTCTGACTTCCTTTGGCATGTTGATATGACAGGCACCATAGAACCTCCCTGCATTGTCAGGATACTTATTAAATACACGGTGTAAATACTGATAATGGGATACGAAAGACAAACGCCTGATACCGAAATATGAGAGAGGTCTTTTTATCAGGTGTTCATTTACCGTGGTCGTTCCTTCAGTATCAAGTAGTTGATATTCTTCTAATAAATCGATTTCCGTTCCAGTAATGGAGATATGTTTATTAGAGTTATACTTAGTATTATTATTTGATAGTATATTATACTCATAGTATTTATTGTTAATATATTTATTATAGTAGTTTCTATAATGACTTATCTTATATTTATTTGATTTAAGTATTGAGTGTTTCAACTCTTCAGAACCAGGCCCGTTCATCAACAGATATTCTTCATCGCCCATTTTGAATAAATGGACTTCGTCGCCTTTCATCTCATATTTAATAAACTCTCCTGCCTGAAAATCAGTAATCCTTACGAGACCCTTATTAATCAGGCGTTTCAACATATTATTCAGAAAATAAACATTAACGGGTGTATCAGGTGCAAGGTTAAATGATACTTCGTGTTCGGATATAAATTTATTATACCTTGCAAGGTCATCGGTTATTTTCTCCCGTAACTTTTTATCCCTGTCCTCAAACTCCATATCGTTTCCCTTGTCATCTCGCAATATAACAAGGTCTTCACTTTTAGGCGGGGATACTCCGATGTAATCCATACCAAAGATATTGTATTGTTCGAACAACCTGCAAAGGTTCTCTGATGCCGCCATTCTTGATTGACGCAGGACTTTTTCTTCTCTGTTATAATACCCCATGTAGTTGTCGATATATCCCAGTTCAACCAGTGCATCTATGACTGATAAGACCCGTTCTTTTTTAAAAAATAATTTTTTGTATCGACTATAATTCGAATAACTTGCAGGTCGGCGGGAATACCGAACTGCAACCGCCATGTCATTAGCGATTATCAGGTTAATCAGGATAATTTTTAATGTCCCCTTTGAATGGTATTCTTCATTCTTGGTTTTAACTCGCCGTTGGTCTTTTTTAATAATATCCTGAAACAGGTCATCTGCAAGAGCCTTCACTCCCGGATATTCAGTAATGAGGTAAGTATCAAGGTGTATGGCGTTCTCAAAGAAAGGCATTGATGTGTGTTCTCCAATGTTTGGTTAAATTTTTTCAGGATTTTTTCTTAATTACCGATAGTATTTTATACAATGATATTTTATACATACAGATAATTCCATAAAGTATCAATACCCATGTAAATATTTATTCATTCAAAATTAATGTTATTAATTTGACTTTTAACATTAGAGGGCAATTATGACAGAAGCAAAATTACCAGGAGATAAAGTCCAAGTTATTAGAGTTCCATCTTTAACCAAAGACCGCAAAGAAATACCCAAAGAGTTGAGAGATCAGATCATCAGAACAATAACTGAAAAATTTGACAAGGCAAATGGTGGTTCCGAACGAATTGAAGTTATAGGAAGTTATTTTTCTGACATACATAATGAGTCAATATCTGAGAGTATCACAAGGATTGAAAGTCATGGTATTAATCCTTTTACCAAAGAAGAAATTGAAAAATTCACCTCCCTGCTTCAACAGGAATGCATAATGAGACAAACTTCCTATGGAGTAATTGCATACCTTATTGATGACAAGAGAGAAGATGAAGTATATCCCAAAGAGTTGATGAATGAGGACGGCACTAAATTTCTTATTGAGAGAGACGGTGATAAATATACTATAACTGAATTTGATAAATTTGGTTCTTTTAGAAGTATCGAGGAATATTCAGAAGATGATTTAATAACGATTGATGAAGGCGCACCAGATGAAGTTCTTCAAGCACAATTTGAAGAGGTTGAAGAAAACAAAAAAAATGGTCTATTGGATGATGATGTTTTATAATAATAATCATCTTTGTCTGTTTTGTTGTAAAGAAATGTGTGCCAGGTGTGCAAGATTGCGCCACAATCAACGATATACAGATTATTAATAGCAGTTTAGGCGTTCAGACTGGTAATATCTTGTGCGGTATTTTCAGGCACTTTAAGTATAAGATTTAAGACCTTCTCCACATCGGTCATTACTTTTATACAGGCAGAGCAGGTAGATACTTTCAGTTTGTCTGCATAACCATCAATATATTTGTATGAGTTACCGATAAATTTTTCCCCTGACATCCCAACAATCCTGCATAGTGCATGAGCGGATAACTCTGCGACTATCTCCTGTAAAGGGTCTTGTCCCATTGTAAGGTTTCCTTTTACTTTTTCGTGTGCGCAATGTGCAAGTTCATGAAAGAATACCCCTTCTTCTTTGGTGCAGAGTGCAATTTCTTTGCGGTCGGGTGAATAATATCCTCTATAACAGTAATTACCGGGTATCGCCTTTACTGATATACCCCATTCCTCCGCACGTTTTATCAATGGCAGTTGAGGCAGTTCAATACCTTCATAATCAAGGTTTTCGCCGTCTGTATCTTCAACCCGAAATACAGGTTTGCATCCGAACCCATACAATGCGTCCTGTTCTCCTGTATCCGTTTCAAGTTTCTTAATGAATGGAACCAAAATATAAATCGCCTTACTACCTTTTTTTACATATCTGTTTTCTTGTTGCCACTGCCTGTATCCCCTTGCATCCTGTGTTCCAGATAAAAACATTAATGTCCTGTTAAGTATAGACCAATGTGTGCTTGGGATATCAGGAATAGGGAACATAGACATTGCAACTGCATCAGGTATATCGCCTGTTTTAAATCTTTCAAGAATACTGTGCAATACTTGTTTGACGTTCTCTTTCATAGTTTCCTCCTTCAATGTTATTTGTTTCTTCGTCCAGTTTGATTTTACAGACCTGACAGATACTGTGGGTTATAGGGTTCTTTGGTATTACCGTTGTTCCTGCGCCCTTAAAGCGCATAAACTTCCCACACCAACTGCAAATAACCATTAACTGCATGACATCCTCCTTATGTATAAAAATAGAAACCGCCCTGAGACTGTTTCCCAGAGCGGTTCTTGGTGTTTATGTTGTTTAACTACTGTACAGTAATATACTATGTAGTTATTATCCTATCACGGTATCAACTCCTCATAATCATCCTCTTTGCAGGGTTCATCAATATCCTGCTCACGTTCAATCCGTTTCATTTCCTGTGTCTCCTCTTCAAAGTATCCCACTGCACCGCCTATGATGGCAAAATCTTCAATGTCCAAATCGTCAAAGAAATCATCGAAACACACTGTTATCCCCTCCTTTACTTATTATTTTTGGCACATCGGTCGAAGTGTCAAAATTTACTTTGAAAGTATCCTTGAAATGGTTTTAGGATGCCAATTTGTATTGCCTCTTTTTGTTAAATGTCCCGCCTGTTCCAGTTCTCGACATATCTTTGTAAGAGAATACCCATCTTTATTGAGTTTGCGCATCGTTCGGATTACTCTTTGTTCTGCATCGTTCTTAATCAGAATTCCGGCAGGGGTTAAATCATATCCATAAGGAACATCCCCTCCTGTCTTCTCATTAAGAGACCTCTTATGAGACAACGCCGCCTTTGTTCTTTCTCCTATAATGCGTCTCTCCATCTCTGCAAGTGCAGCAGTCAAAGTGAAAAAGAACTTCCCCATTGCAGATTGTGTGTCCAGTGTTTCTTCAATACTGTGAAAGGAAATACCATATCTCTGAAACATAGATGTTGTCTCCAGAGCATCCACCGTTGAACGGAATATCCTGTCCAGTTTATAGACCACCACTGCGTTAATCTGTTTTCTCTTTGCGAGATTAAGAACTTTCTGCACCCCAGGCCGTTTCAAATTCTTTGCACTAATGCCAGCGTCTTCGATTATCTCTGAAAGGTTTAAGTCCTTTAACTGACAGTATGCCTGTATCTTTGATTTCTGATTATCCAGTGAAACACCTTCGCATTGTTCGGTCGTCGAGACCCTGCAATAA
The DNA here is from genome assembly GCA_012513605.1 of Desulfatiglans sp. Classification (NCBI taxonomy): domain Bacteria; kingdom Pseudomonadati; phylum Thermodesulfobacteriota; class Desulfobacteria; order Desulfatiglandales; family Desulfatiglandaceae; genus Desulfatiglans; species Desulfatiglans sp. The sequence continues at coordinate 125,346 of JAAZBV010000154.1, forward strand.
CCGATTGTAATGGTCATAATGATTACCTCCTTGTGTATATTGTTTTTTCTATCGCCCTTATGCGGAATGAAAAACATCTTTTCGTTTTTCATGTAGTGTAAGGGGACATAAGTTAATGGTATGTAAGGTCAAAAATGATTGATGTTAATTAAAAATGGTGGCGCAGGATAGACTTGTTGCCCGGTCGCATATTATTCAAAAAGTTTCCGTATGCGGAAATTTGTTATTCGAGTTTTAATAATGGAGGTGGCCCTATAATCATTGTATAATTTTTAATAATGTCTCTGCCAGTGTTTAGGGACCCGCCGGCAAAAATACTGAATTGTGGGATAGATGACTATGATAAAGTTAATATAGTTATTAACACATTGATAATTTGATACTTTTCACATAATATAAATAAGATTAATGAATAAATTTTTACAAATCAATAAAAGGAGGCACAGGATGAGTTCAGAAATAATAGATGACATTTGCATATTATGTGGAAATCCAGCCCAAAGCATGGAATATGGAAAAGGTAACGGCAAGGCATTTTTCAACTGTTCTAATAAATTGTGTGGCGAATACCTGATTACATATACGGCAATTGGAAAAATTGAACCTCAAAATAAAAAGTCATATTTTGAAAGGACAACCACAAAAGAAGAAATAATAGACACAGGGAAGATACTTGTAATTTTTTACCATGGTGGGATAAAAACAGAAATTAAAAACATTTCTGATGTTTTGTGTAAAATGGAAATATCTAAATTAGGTTTTAAATAAATATTACTATTAAATATAAAGTAAGAGGTTCCTGATGATTAAATTTAAAAAAATTTTCCTCAGTTTTATCTCTTCGTTTATCGTTATTTGCCTTTATTCACCAGTGTATGGAGGTTTATTTGACTGGTTCGACAAACCGACATTAACCGAAAATCAAATAAAATGGCAAATTTACAAACGCATGTCAATGGTCGTTAAAAAGTGAGCCATTTTCGGTCGTGAAAACTGAGCCACTTTACATTTCAATTTGATCTGATTTTATTGCCTCCTTTTCATTATTCTTTCTAAGACGATAACTATTCCCTTTGA